>JABXJW010000288.1 GCA_013375395.1 Desulfobacterales bacterium | reverse complement strand
AATTAGAAGTAGAGATCGACGCCGGTAAAAGCTTGGTAGTCTCTCCCTCGTTCAAGGAGCTAATCCTCGTAGACGGGGAGGGCAACCGGGTTCGTTTAATCCGGATGGACCGCTAAACGCAAACACCCCCCACTTTCCCCATTTTTTTCATTTTGTATTGAAGCTTTTAAGATCCTAAACACTATTTGTAATTTACTACTAAAGAGTAGTTGTCTGCGACCGTTTAACGCACGCCGGTTAAAGGAGCCCAGGAAACAAGGGCTGTAGGACAAGGATATCGGCGTACGGAAACGGTTATCCCCTTCTTTAGACCCGAGATATCGGAATAAAAAACCGGATATCGTGGGATAAGCGGAGAAAAAGGGCCGCAAATCCTATACGTCGCAAGATCCCGGCGAGCGTGGCTGATAGTATTTAGTGGGTTCTGAAAAAATCGCTTTGAGAAATCTATCTCGTGGACCGGATGGCAGCCCTCGACCGGCGAACAACATGACTGTTGATTAGCCGAGGACCACCAGTGTAAGGAGGTATAAGTTTCTATTTAAGGGTTCTTCCCCAACAAACGTTTCGCTTGCACAATATTAATATATTCAAGGATACAATAAATAATTAGGTGAAAAAATGCCCGAACTAAAAATCAAATGTCCAAAATGCAGGAAAGTCACAGGCACAAAAATGTCTATGGGACTACAATCGTTTTGTTCTACAGTTCTGAGAGATAACAGAGTAAATTGCGAAAATTGTGGTACAATGATAACATGGAACAAAGAGGATGTCTTAGCTATATCATTTTGCTGATCTTAAATTCCCATTTTTAATGAAGACCGATTTTCACCACAGATATCTTCTCGCCTCCTTATCTTCCCTCTATGTGATCTTCAGAGCAGCCTCATAATCTCGGAGAGCTTTCATATATTTCTCAAAGTCCTTTTTCAACTCTATGTTTTGGAGGACAGCCCAGAACCCTTTCCGCTTCGCCTCGGCCTCTTTGAGCGCCTCCCAGTTCACGATCACGACATCCAACATCCAAGCAAAAAACTGGGTTCGATTCAGCCCAAGCTCCTCGGCCAATTCGTCTATCGCCCTGAACTTGAACTCGGAGAGACGGACGGATGTCGTGATTTTTCCGCTCATGCAATCGCCTTTTGATTATATTCTCTATCACAAAGTTTATAAAGGTTGTGATTACCTTACTGATTCAGAAGGGATCGAATTGGAGGACAACAGAGATCTTGCAGAAATCTTTGAAGCTCAGAAAACCAGGCTTGAGGCGCTTGAGACGAAGTTCGCAGAGTTCGAGCAACGAAAGCCCTATGCCGCTCCTTACGGGGAACCCTTCATTAAGGCGGTAATTGAGCTAGTGCGGAAGGTCAAGGGAGACACGAAGGAAGAGATCATTAAAGCATTGGAGGCTATGACTGGAGAGATCTTCATCGAGGCGAAGGATAAGAAGGAATGCGAGGAGAAGGGCGGAGTCTGGGATGAGAAACTAAATCGTTGCATCAAAACGGAGAAGACCGGTGAGTTCCTACGACATTATCCTCAGTACGCCCTACCGATTGAGAAGTACGACACTAGCGACGCAAAAGCAGAGGAATTAGCCAAGAAAATCATGGGAGGCGTGACATAAAGTGGCCGTTGGAGATATAGTGCACTTCCCAGGACAGATCGTGACGCTAACGGCTGGAGCCGGAGGCGTATCCAAGGGCGACATGGTTTACCTGTCCGCTGTTGATACAGTTCTCAAACACGACGCCGTGGACAAGTTCGTCATCGGTATGGCGTGCGAAGACATAGCGGCGGACGCCAAAGGCCCAGTTCTGATTTGCGCCCCAGTTGTGAAAGCGACCCTGATTAGCGCAACAGTCGGGAAGCCCTTAGTCTATTCGGCTACGGGATTGACGAACATGACGGAATCGGGGACCTCTACGGAATGTATAAGCATCGTCGGGATAAGTTGGGACACAGTTTCCGCTGCGGACGAAGGCCGGGTTATGCTGATCCACTCGATATTCCGAGATACGATATGAGGTGAACGAGAGAATGAGCTACGAAAAAGCCATGAAAGGACCAGTGTTCGACCCGATAGCCCAGACCGGCGAGTTCTTGCAGTATGCGCCGAACGTCTTGGATAAGGCCCTGCTGATTCCAGCAGTTGGCGTGCTGGAGGCTGAAATGCCGCTCGCTGCCGGGAAGGCCTGGCCAATCAGACGGGTTCCCAAGAGCACGTACAGGGTCCTTTATCCCTACGCCATTTCCGGCGTTGCGGCTGCCCAGAGAAGCGAGAAGGCCGAGGCTCACGTCGCTGGCCTCGGAGACGTGGATTACGACGACGGGGAGTGCCTGTGTTACTCGGAGAAGGAACTAATCACTAGGAAGGCCATGACCCAACTGGGATATCCGCTGCTCAACTACGTTACGATGATCCTAGTGAGGATGGTGAACCTACCGATTGAGAAGGCCGTCGTTGACGCGATGGTGGCCGCTACGTGTCAGACAGCGGCTTCGGAGGCTCGCTGGGATGCGGCTTCGGGCGTGGTTATCACCAAGGACATCGAGAAGGGGCGAAGGGCGCTCGCAAGCAAGGGATTCCCGAGGAGAACGCACGTCCTGATATTATCCGGATACGACTACTCCTCAGTGATACTCTACCTCGAATCCAAGGGCTTCATGGGGCTGACGTACGAGACGAGCTTGGAGTTCGTCGCAAAGTACCTGAACATCCCCGTGCTGTTGGAGGAGAATGCCATCGGGGCCACGGGTGCGGAGGTGGACATCCTCTCCGACACGGCAATCCTATGCGCACGGGGCCAAGACTGGGGAGCCATCGTCGAGAGCGTTGGCCTGAATATCAGAACTTGGAGAGACGAAAACTTGGACGGGACCTGGGTCGAGGTCAGCCGGGAGTGCGAGCCGAAGAGAATACTCGGAGACAGCATCTACACGATAACGAACACCGTATCCTAGCGGCTCTTTCACGGACACGGGGAGGTTTGGTTGGTCTCGGAAGCGTCCATGTATCCCTCTTCCAAGCATGGAAAAAGGGGACGAGACCTGACCAAGCGGGATCTCGCCGGAGAGAGGAGCCGTTAAAAACTTCCCCAATTTTTTCTTTCGAATGCGAGATTAAGGATTCGGGGAGCGTACTAAATGAGGAGCGAATGCATCCGAAGATACGTCGGTCTGGAGCCTAAGGTAGATCGAATCATACAAAACTTGGCGAATAGTGAAACGAAAGGCAAGGTTGGTCCCATGATAGCGGTGCTTATCGAGGAGGCTTTGAGAACCAGAGAGAAGTCGGGGAGCAGCCGAAAAAGGTGAACAAGCTGAGCCAAAGAGTGGAAGGGATAAGCGAAGAGTTGTGGGATAAGGTCAACGATGACGTAATCGGAAAAATGATAGGTTACAGAGAGGTCGGAGTCAAGAAAACTAAGGACGAATTGTTGGAGGAGTTCAAAGAGTACGAGAAGTATTGGAAGACCCGAGAGGCGTTCGAGTATTGGATACGATTCTGTTTCTGGTTCACCAGGTCGGACAGGCGGTTAAATGATTTCCATGATTTTCTGCGATGCGAGGAACTAAGGCTGGAAAAGAAATCATATTCCGAAATCTCGCGCATAACGGGGATATCAAAGAGCCGGGTTCATAGGCTGCTGAGCGACGAGAACGTGATTCGCTGGACGGCCAAAGATGGAGCGGAGTGGTTAGGGATTCCAGCCTCGGCGGTGAGGCGAATTTGGAAGGAAGACCGTGAGAAGCGTTCCGGAAAAATTGCTTAATTAATACCATTATCTCATATAAGGTTATTTTTTGCGGCAAAAAACCGGAACGACCTGGGAAGCCGGTCTCCAAAATTGAATCGGACGGCCTCCACAATCCCGACTGAGGGTGTAGTTCCCCATTGAGAAGGCATGGAAAAACTTTTTGATAAAGCGCGCCCTCTGGTTAGTCAGACGTTTTCCATAGGAGCCTTACGCGAGCGCGCGATATACTCGGAAAATGATCAAAACAATTGTTACAAGAAGGCTTAAAAGGAGCAGCATCCTCGCCAACTTCTTATGAGTTTTCCTCAGCTCACGATAAGCCCGGATACCCCCGATTAAACCTGTAAGTGGTGCTAAATACCATAGCTTAGATATCTCTCCGGTTCTCACCCTCAAACCCCTGCTGATCCTGGTGGCCTCTCTGTCAAATCTCCAGATCCCATAGATACAAAGCGCTGCTACCGTGAACAAGCCGATAGTAAACGATGCTCCCTTAAGAGTGACCCCCACTTCTGTGAGCACGAAGCAGGCCACCAAACCAATCGCTAGGGATATAGTAAAAGGGACAGCTAGAATTACCTGCATCAGC
>JABXJW010000287.1 GCA_013375395.1 Desulfobacterales bacterium | reverse complement strand
GTGACAGTCCGCGCGGGGGTTGCCACGTTTCCATCCGAGGAAATCCGCGACTCCAAGGATCTGGTTGAATGTGCCGACAAAGCATTGTACAAGGCCAAAGAAAAGGGCCGTAACCGAGTGGAGACTTGGGGTTAGGGATGTTTCGATTGTGGATTTTGGATTTACAAGGCACTTTTACTGATGGATGCTTACAAAGCGGCAACCGAAGAAGAGGTTCAAAGGATCAACCGGCTCCAGCGCGATTTTTTCAGCAAGCTACCCCACGTGTTTGATCCCCCTTTACCTGAGGGTGTTCCTGAGCGCCTGGAACAGATTGTGGCAACTGCCGACATCGCCAAAGGGGATGTGGTGCTGGATGTAGGCACCGGAACCGGCATATTGGTGCCTCTGATCCAAGAGTATGAGCCAAAGACCATCTTTGCCTGTGATCTTTCAGAGCTTATGTTGGTGCGGCTGAAAAAGCACTATCCGTATGCAAAGACCATTGAGCAGGATGTCCGTGACCTAAGCCTTCCTGACGACAGTGTTGACGTAATATTCATCAACGCCTGTTATCCCAATATTGTAGACAAACACAGAAGCTTTGGCAACATAAGCCGGATGATGAAACCAGGCGGGCGTATGGTAATCAGCCATCCCATGGGAAAATCCTTTATCGATCATTTGAAGGACAAATCACCTTTTCCTCTGGACGACTTCCCGGAAAAATCCCGGGCTAAAGCTTTACTTGAAGCTTATGGGTTTGACATTATAGACTTTATTGACGAGCCAAACCTCTATGTTCTTGCAGCCACAAAGCGACGGTGAAATTGTCTAATTCCTTGGGGCTTGCGCCCTGTGTGGGCGACCTTGACATCTTTGCCTGCCTGTAATAAACTCTTTATCAAAATCGTTCATTCCATCACTCCATGCCGTAGGCAGATGAGCAAAACAAACTATGTTTAGTACACCTCCCAATGATGCAAGCCCCTGAAACAAGATCCGATCAACTCAATCCCGTCTTCTTGGGACATAGGTGGATTGAAAATTCCATCTTGGACTACCGGCAGGGCGACAGAAAATTTGCAGCCTTGAAGGGAAGACGGCTTCGTAAAAAGTCCAACTTCTGCGTTGCGCTGCATCCTTCGTCACTGCAGCGTACCATAAGTACGCCTCATTCCTCAGGATTTGCGCCTGGCGGCTTGAAAGGAGGTGCGCGCCTTGAATTTGGTCCGCCTTCGGCGGATTACTTTGCCGTCTAATTTGGACTTTTTACGAGTTTATCAAGGGAAGGACGCTCCTTTTTCCTGAAAGGCACTTTGCAGCCGCTCTCATGCACCTTTATGTCGGCATTTTTTTACTTGCTGAAATTGCGGGCATTGTCTCACTCAGCCGGGCTGAGCTTGCCTTTTTGCGAACTCAGATAGATTTCATGATGCCGGTTGATGCCATGAAAGCTTCCTTTGGCCGGTATTTCAGTGAAGAGACTTTTTATGTCTTTGAACCTGCACCAAGGGCCTGCCCTAAGCACACCGTATGATGAGTGAGGAAGTGGGCTATTTAAAGGAAAAGCTGGAGAATATTAATCAAAAACGGGCGATTTTGGTCGGTTTCATCTTACTCTTTTTCCTCGTTGTGTTGGGATATTTTGGTTTTTGTCGTCCTATCATTGTCGTTGTTCCCGGCCATCCAGGCATTTACGTGAAGAACGAGGGAAACATGGACGCACTCATTGTCAGGGTGGACGGCTTTTGGTATTGGGCCGGTCAGGTGGCCATGTTGGACAATATGCCCGACATCCACCAGCTGGTTGAGCCGGGGGTAGTGCAGGTCAGATTACAACTTCCGGATATCCCACTACCTGCGAAAAAAATCACTCAAGAAAACGGCTGCTACATGAAGCTTGCGGTGCGCTACAGGATTCCAGGCAATCCCATATTCAGATACATCACCATGTCGTACTTTCGATATGACCAGAACCGTAAGGTGTGGGCAGCAATAAAGAGCATCCCTGTCAAGTACAGGTCTCTTGGAAACGTTGCCACAGGCAATGTCGGTAGAATTGAACTGGACTTTCATTAGCGAGGAATTGCCAGCGAGCAATTGCCTTGACTTGTCAAATTTCCATATTGTATTGATTTATCAAAGAAAGTAAGCAGGCATGGTCGGCATGAACGATAGCCACGGTCATAAGGCGCCTGAACAACCGTCCACCCAGATGATATTCAGGTACTTTCTCATCATATTCCTGATTACCATTTTCTTTATGGGCAAGATTCTTTGGCCCTTTCTCTCTATTTTAGTGCTTGCCTTTGTATTGACCGGAACATTTTATCCTGTCTTCCGCTTTTTTTCCAGGAAGATGCGCCCGGCCCTATCGTCTCTCATCACGTGCACCATTATATTCCTGGTTGTCTTCGTGCCCTTGGTATTCTTGGTAGGGGCCCTTTCCAAGGAGGCATTCGGCCTGTACCTGATGGGCACCAGCGCGACAATAGGCCAGGATTTTAAAGAACTTTTACAGGACAATCAGATCATAGAACGTATCGAAGGACTTCTCGCAAATTATAATATCAAGCTCGAAGCTGAGCATCTCAACAATGGCCTGTCTGAACTTTGGCGGTCCGTTGGCATGTTTCTCTACGAGCAAGTGAGCGCTATTGCTTCAAACATCTTGAAGTTTGTAGTTAACTTTGCATTTATGCTGTTGGTTATCTTCTTTTTGTTGATTGACGGCAAGAAGCTCATTGCTTTCCTCATAGAGCTTTCACCTCTTCCTGATGATCAAGATAGGAAACTAATGGGTAAATTCCACGAGATGGCCACGGTAGTCCTCATCGTAAACGGCATATCCGGGGTAGTTCAAGGAGTTCTGGGTGGGCTTGTTTTTGCCATCTTCGGCCTGAGTTCGCCTTTTCTGTGGGGCTCCATCATGGCCATCCTGGCCTTTTTTCCAATCGTAGGCGTTGCCATCGTATTTATCCCTGCATCTGTCTTTCTTTTCCTAAAAGGTAGAATTGCGGCAGGTATTTTCTTCATCATTTTCTACCTGGTTATTTCCTCTGTCATCGAATACGTGCTCAAACCGAAGCTGGTAGGAAACAAGGTGAGAATTCACACGCTCTTGGTCTTTATTGCCGTCCTTGGGGGGCTAAAGGTCTTCGGGATCTTGGGAATAATCTATGGTCCCCTGGTAATCACCGCGTTCTTGACCCTCACCGACATCTATCGTTCAAGTTATGAGACTCAGATATGGAAGGCCTGACAAAGCAACCCAGCACGAATGCGGCCAGGAGGAGTCCGGCCAGCACTTTTATTATAAAAGAAGCCCCGACGAGGACATAGCTGGTGCACACCAGGGGCATAAGTGCCAGGCGGACAACGGGCTTACCCCATCTGTGGATATTGATGACCCTTGCCCAAAACGGACTGTAGCGGTAATACATGCCGACAAACCGTCTGCCGGGCCTGTTGGCGAGCAAGTACTCATCTCTGAGATCTCTTAGCACTTTCATGTGGGGTTCCACATATGAGCCGAAGGCTGCGCTGGCAATAAAGCATCCCACGTCGGCATAATCTTCGTCCGTTTCAATTTCATCGGTGCCTGCCGTGCCAAAACCGCCAAAGTCCGCATTCGATACCGGCAGCTCATAGCGCACTTCATTGGAATCTCCACTTTCATTGCCGGAAGTATCATAAGCCTTGGCAACAAAATAGTAAGTGGTCTCGTAATCAAGGTCATAAACGGCGCAACTTGGCTCAGTCCCTTCCCAGGCCGGGGCGCCGTAATTGTAACTTTCACCTTCTTGACGGCAGAAGATTCTATAGCCGGCAAGGTCCGGCTCACTATTGGGATCCCAGGCCAAGATCACGCCGGCCGGGTGTGCATTTTGAGCGGATAGAAAGACAATTAAGGCAAAAACGACAAGAGATATGAACCCGAAAGGGGAAAAAGCAGAAAATCCGGTTCGTAGAAATCTTGTTAAGATATGTGATGGCGACATGACAACGCATCCTGTCCAGCCGTGCCGAACACAGCCTTCAGGATGTGCTGCATCCGCCCGGCAGCCCTGCTGCCTTATCCTTGACAGATCTCGGACTTAGGCCAGCGGCTTTGCGTCCCACCCTTTCGAGTGGTTTGCCTTTTCAAGCGTTCCTTCACGTTCTTGGCATTCAAAGAACCTGTCCAGCCTATAAGCAACTTGCATGCCAGCCGGACGACTATATATTTCTATTGATATATCAACTAGTTAAGCAGGAATGCCGGAGCACGACATTGCTCGGGAAAGAACCTTGTATTACAAAAGTGTAAATGAAGCTCCCCGCCGCAAGCGGGCGGGGTATCATAAGGAAACACCCTTTTTATACCCCCTCACCCAAA
>JABXJW010000286.1 GCA_013375395.1 Desulfobacterales bacterium | reverse complement strand
ACTCCAGGAAGCCAAGGGGTTGTACGAAGAAGCCTTGAAGCTGTCTCCGAACCTTGTTTCGGCTTTGAACAATCTTGGGGCGATTCATATTAGGGAGAAAAACTATGGTGCAGCCAGAAGGGTGCTTGAAAAGGCTGTCAAAATACAGCCGAACCATGGTGACCCTTATTACAATTTGGCATGCCTTTATGCCCTGCAGAAGAATGTGGGGCAAAGCTTGTCCTACCTCAAGAAAGCGGTCTCCGTGAATGAAGCGGCCAGGAGGTGGGCAATGACGGATAAGGATTTAGAAAACTTGCATGGGTATTCTGAATATAAAAAGATCGTCCGGGGGGAGAAGTCTGTAAGGTAACTTGATGAGAGATAAGCTTCTTGTCATATTGGGCAGGCAGCGCCGCCAACCCGGCCTAAAAGTCGTCAAACCCGCCAAGCGGAAGCACGCCGAGCCGGACCTCGATATCCTCAACAAAAGCCCGTGCCTGCAGTGCGGGCTGTTCGTGGAGAACACCGCATGCCCCTATGTGAAGAGATGCGGCAAGATTGACGAATTTCAAAGACTGGCGGCCGCTTGCCGCACCCTTTGTAAACCCTATGACGTGTATTCCTTGCCGAACATCTAATTGCCCTTCGACTTTCGCCTGGTTTTTTGTGCTCTGTGAAGAGGTGAATGTGTACAAAATCGATTCTCTGACCGATGAGCAGTTGGCAGGCCAGCGCCTTATGGTGGGCTTCAGGAGTAAGGTGTTGGACGAGGAACTGCGATTTATGATCGAAAAGATGCATGTGGGAGGGCTTATCCTCTTTAAGCGCAATGTGTCAGATCCATCGCAGTTGGCCGAGCTTTGCCGGGCGGCACAGGCTCTTGCCAGGGAGAACGGAAACCCGAAGCTTGTGATTTCCATCGACCAGGAAGGGGGCCCCGTGGCCAGGTTGGGGCCGCCTTTTACGGTCTTTCCGGGAAACCGGGCCATAGGGGAGGCCGGATCAGATGCCGCTGCAACGGAGTTTGGCACAATAACTGCGCGGGAACTCACGGATGTGGGAATCAACATGAATTTTGCGCCGGTATTGGACGTTGTTCCGCACGGGCTCGATTCGGTTATGGCGGACCGGGTCTTCGGAGAAGACCCGGAGCTTGTGGCGCACCTCGGCAGTGTGGTTATTGAGACATTGCAGGCAAACGGTATTTCGGCCACTGCCAAGCACTTTCCCGGCATAGGCCGCACAACAGTCGATTCTCACGTAGACCTTCCATACCTTGACGTGGAACGGCAGGCGCTGGATTCCACTGATTTGGCCCCGTTTGCTGCTGCTATAAGAAGCGGCGTTGAGGCCGTGATGCTGTCGCATGTGGTCTATCGCGATCTTGACCCTGCATGGCCGGCAAGTCTTTCTGCGATCATTGCAAGGGATCTGTTGCGAAAGACCATGGGCTTTGAAGGCGTCGCCATTACGGATGACCTTGATATGGGGGCTGTCGACAAGCACTTTGATGTCGATGCCATTGTAAGAAGAATCTCGGATGCCGGCATTGATATCGCACTGATATGCCATGGTCGGAACAAGGCTGAGGCGGCCTATGAGGCGCTCTTGAAGGCCGTGCGGGAATCGGAGGAGGCAAGGACAAAGGCGACCGCCTCAGTTCAACGTATCTTGAATATGAAACGCAAATATATGACTCGAGAGTCTTGATCAGACGCCCCAGACCACGGAAGCGCGAAATAAAAGAAGCATAGTACCAAGCCGTGATGCCAGCCTGAAGCTTTACAATTTGGTGGATCATCCGTCAGATCAAAACATGACAACAAAAATACGAGATCGCCTATATGATCCGGAGCTTGAGACGGACACGGTATTGAGCAGCATCATAAGAACCCGGGAAGAATGGCATTTCCCACAATATTCCGTCTTGCCGTTCAAACGCGTAGTAGAAGAAGAAGGAATTTTGTTGTGACGGAGGATTACCTCAAGCTACGTTCTGTGCGCCGGGCGCCGGGCAACCGGCATTCCTGCCGCGACCTATTTGTCCCCCGCAAATTCGTATGAGAACCCTTTTTTCTTTTGATTTGGCATAAAACTTGAATGTTCTTGCTGTGTTTTGCAGACATTAGGTCCCGGGCTTGCCGTAATTATTTGCGGCGGAACCACGCTGCCCTGTTCGCAGTAACTGCCACTGATTTGGACCCCATTTTATCAACCGGGACCCTTTGGTATTGACAAAATGCCTAAATTCTATTTTAATTATTGTTACTTACGATGATGAAGAAGCACATGGTTGTCTTTTAGATTTCAATGAACTTAGGGGAGGAAAAGATGAAGCATCATAGGCCTGTGTTGACGATCTCGTTTTTGTGGTGTCTCTTTTTGCTGGCAAGTTGCGCCTCAACCCCGAAGGTTGACCGGCTGGCTGCGGACACGACTGTCGACATCAGCGGCCGCTGGAATGATGCCGATTCCAGAATGGTGGCGGAGGCGATGATTGAGGATTGTCTTAAACGGCAGTGGCTCGGGAGATTCAGCAACCGGCATGGTGGAAAAATTCCCACTGTCATTGTGGGCATGGTCAAGAATCGAAGCCATGAACATATAAATATGCAGACGTTTGTTAAGGATCTTGAAAGGGCTTTGGTCAATTCGGGGCAGGTTCAATTCGTGGCCTCAAAAGGGGAGCGAGGCCAAATTCGTGATGAGAGGCTGGACATGGCTGCACATGCCGCAGATGAGACCATGAAAGGCCCGGGCAAGGAGGTAGGAGCCGATTTCATGCTGATTGGAACAATCAATACCATCAGGGACGAGGCCGGGGGCAAAGCGGTGATGTTTTATCAGGTCAACCTTGAATTGATTGACATAGCCAATAATCTCAAGGCATGGATTGGTGAAAAGAAAATCAAGAAGCTGATCAAGAAACGGAAAATAAAATGGTAGCGTGAAGAGATGTGGACTTTGCCTCAAATCGGGCAAAAGAACAAGATCATCCTTTGGTCTTTTCTGCTACCGGGGCTTTTCATCCTGTCATGTGCCCCCAGGATCACGTACTATCCGCAGCTTAATTCGTATCTTCTTGACCAGGATTACGATTCAGCCCGGCAACTGGTAAAGGAAAACAAGAAGACTTTCGGCAGGCGAAATGCCGTTCTCTATTATCTGGATGAGGGTATTATTGCTCATTTTGCTTCCCGCTATGAAGAGAGTAACAAGAGCTTATCAAAAGCGGAGTCCATCATGGATAAATTATACACCAAATCTCTTTCAAAAGAGGCGGTATCTTTTCTGATCAGCGATAATACCATTCCGTATGGGGGGGAAGACTTTGAGAGTGCATTGGTGAATTTGTTTATGGCCTTGAACTATGCGGGACTGGGCCTTTGGGAAGATGCCTTGGTGGAGGCGAGAAAAGTGGACAACAAATTGAATGTTCTCAACAGCCGATATGATGAGGGCAAAAGCAATGTTTACAAGGAAGACGCCTTTATTCGTTTCTTGATGGGGGTCCTCTACGAAGCGGAGGGGGAGATCAACGACGCGTTTATCTCCTATCGGAAGGCTGAAGAGATATACAGTGACGACTACTTGCCCAACTACGGAGTATCTCCACCAACTTGCCTCATTGGGAATTTACTTGGTTCGGCCAAGGCCATGGGCTTTCACGAAGAAATGGCTGAGATTCAGCGGAAATATCCGGATATCGGGTTTGTGAGTCCGGCCGAAAAGGCAAAGAAGGCTGAAGTCTATTTCATACACTACAATGGACTGTGCCCGGAAAAAGTTGAAGAATATTTTGGCATTAGAATGCTTGATGGGTATATTGCCAAGATCGCGTATCCCAAGTTCAGGAAAAGAAGCTACAGAATCTCCAGCGGCAAAATATCCCTGAAGAATTTGGCGTCCGGCCGCTCATATGGATTTGCCGCTGTGTTGATGGAAGATATTTCCTCCATCGCCGTGATGAATCTGGAAAACAGAATCGCCAGAATTAAGGCAAAGGCAATTGCGAGGGCGACAACAAAATACGTTGCGGCCAAGAGAGCGCAAAAGATCGCCGAAGACAGAGGAGGGGACCTGGCCGGCATGTTGGTGCAAATTACTGCTCAGGCTGCCTCTTGGGCAACGGAACAGGCAGATGTTCGTCACTGGAGATCGCTGCCAGCAGAGATCAGGGGCGGCATGGCGGTTATCCCTCCGGGGGAGTACCAGGGAAAAATAGAGTTTGTGGATGCCTGGGGGGCTGTTGTCGGTACCAGGCCGATTCCGCACTTTACTGTCGGAAAAAGGGAAAAGAAGTTTTTCATGTCCAGAACCCTTAATTAGTGCCCATCCATAAATGAATCTTTAGACGATTGGCACTAGCGTAAGTTTCCAATTCAGAAATGAGCAATTTTTC
>JABXJW010000038.1 GCA_013375395.1 Desulfobacterales bacterium | reverse complement strand
GCTTTTTCGGGATTTTTCTTGCGATATTCTTTCCAATAGTCAGGATTGGCTTCAGCCCATTTCTTGTTGCTCATTCTTTGGTTGAATCTGTAATCCGGGTCAGTACGCATCTTATGCCTTTTCCATGCAGCTTTTTTGGCTCTTCGACATTCTGGTTTCATACAGTAATCTTGACTCTTATGCCTTGGGCTGGGCCCAAAGAGATCACCACAATGAAAACAAACTATCCGTTCCATATCCACCTTCTCCTTGTTTGAGAAAATGGTATAGAAATAGGACAATTATACGAATGAAAATGGAATAAGAGGAATTATAAGGATAGTTGATGAAAAATATTCGGTGAATGATATGGGTGGATCTATATTACCGGTGGGAATGGTATGGAATTATATCGGTGGAATTGGTGTGGAACTAGATCGGTGTTTCCAACCGTCACACGCACAATCTACCTCATATCCAATACTACCCAGCGCACCCCTGAAGACATCCCGAATCAACCTATCATCATCCATTACAAGCATCCTTCCTCTTCCCTCATAAAGCTTCTCTGACACATTCGCCGATTCAGGGATCTTTTCTGAAGCCGGGAGGTAAATGTGAACTGTCGTCCCAACACCCAATTTTGACTCAACCGTTATGAATCCACCGTGCCTGGAAATAATTGAAAATGAAATCGCTAAACCTAAACCGCTTCCCTTTTGTTTGGTAGTAAAATACGGATCGAATATCCTGGAAAGGGTTTTGTCCGGTATTCCCATACCTTCATCTTGAATTGATATCTTCACATACGCCATATCTTCTTTCAGCGGAATCGACTCGTCTCTGTTTACGCGGGAAATGTTCCGTGCTCTAATAGTAATATTCCCGCCTTCCGGCATAGCCTGGCCGGCATTTATCACAAGGTTGCTGATAACCTGGTTAATTTGCCCTCTATCGATATCAACAGCCCAAAGATCATCAGGAAGGTCAAAAATACACCCCACATTTGAGCCTCTGAGGGCAAAACCCACTGAGGCCTCAAAGAATTCTTTTATGCCAGCCGTTTCTTTAATCGGCATTCCACCTTTTGAAAAAGTGAGCAGTTGACCAGTTAAGTCCCTAGCTTTGAAAGCTGCATCTTCAGCCTCGTTTAATAATTTATAATTCTTATGATTTTTGTCTGTCCCCATCTTGGCCAAAGAAATACTCCCAACTATGCCCACCAATATGTTGTTGAAATCATGGGCAATTCCGCCAGCCAGAACCCCTATGGATTCAAGCTTTTGGCTTCTTTGAAGCTCATTTTTCATTTTTCGTTTTTCAGTTATATCACGGAAGACCAGAACAACACCTATCGTCCCGCCCTCTTTATCCTTGATCGCAGATCCGCTGTTTGCGATAATTCTTTCAGTGCCATCTCTGGCAACCAACGCCGTGTTATCAGAGAGTCTTACGGTTGAACCGCCTTCCAGGACCTTTTGAACCGGGTTTTCAGCAACCCTCCGAGTTGTTTTGTCTATAATATTGAAGACTTGTAAGACGGGTTTACCGAATGCCTCTCGTTGCCTCCACCCCGTAAGTTTCTCGGCGACTTCGTTGAGCATCAACACCTTTCCGCTTATGTCGGTGGCAATCACTCCATCGCCGATACTTCTCAGGGTAACAGCCAACCGCTCTTTTTCAGCCGCCAAAGCCTCCTCTGCAATCTTTCGGTTAGTGATATTTCGTACAATAACAATTATCTGACCTTCAATTAACGGCAGCAACCTTGCTTCATAAAAATGTTCCTCCTCCCTTACTTGTAGCGAATACTCCATATTCACGATCGATTCTGTATTTCGCAATTCGTCAATAGCCTCTTGAAACTTGCTCCCGATCTCTTTGGGAGCAATATCTTGGATTCTTTTCCCAATAACCTTTTCCGGCCGAAAATATAAACCACTGGCCTTGCCCCCCTTGTAGTCAAGGATCTTCCCTTCATTATCAAGCCGGTAGAACAGGTCTGGGAAGGCTTCAAAAACTGCTCGCATCTCAGCATTAGCATGGAGAAGCTCCTGTGAACTCAGATCAAGAGAGCGTTCAAGCATGCTTCGGTCTTCGTCAAATTCCCGGTAAGCGCGGTTAACCGCTTCAATAAACTCTCGCCACTCCTGTAAAGGCGGAACCCATTCACCAAAATACTTCCTAATCTGACGTCTCAGCAAGCTGTGTATATCTTCCACAGCCTATCTCTCCGAAAATGTCGTGATAGTCATTGTTTGGTTGTGCAATTCGCATTTTCCGCCGGGAGTAAACGGGCAAATCTCTCCGTAAGAATAAAATCCCGTCAGAACTGTCCGGTCGCCAAGTACGTCGCGGACGCCTTCCACCTCTTCCTCAATTCTTTGCTTCAGCACCATTCTT
The DNA here is from genome assembly GCA_013375395.1 of Desulfobacterales bacterium. GTDB lineage: Bacteria > Desulfobacterota > Desulfobacteria > Desulfobacterales. The sequence goes on along the minus strand of JABXJW010000038.1, from coordinate 20,296 downwards.
CTGCCTACACAACTGATAAGAATTGCTAGATCCGGAGAGGAAGAACCGATGGTTTCGCAACTGGTTTTGGCCGCCCCAACAGCCCCGTCAACCAAACGGTTGAAGTTGGCTTTCGTCAAACGCGCATAAGATCCCTCTGGGACATCTCCCGCAAACGTCATACTTTGCTCCGCTTCATCTACAGACAAAATTGTGCGAACCACTCCGGTCTTGCCTTCTTTAGTCCTGAGACTCAGGGGGAAAAGGAGCCCCGTAGCCGGTAGGCCCTTGGCATGCTCACCAAGGTATTTCTTGTATAACTCCAATGCAGATTTTCCGTCCAACTCATATAGAACGTTCCCTTTGGAACCCGTAATTAATCTCTCAGGTCCGAACGGATCCCAGCCTCCCAGAGAGCCGTAACCTACTTTCAACCGTTTTCCATACAGCCCTAAGACAGCAATGGCATCCTTTTCAGGCACGTCATCCCATAGTACAAGCGTCTCCTGAAAACGCTCCCCATCGCCGGAGAGCCCACCGGTCACAGTGACTTCTTCAGGCAATTGACTGATCAGCCCTTTTGCCAGGGCGCTGCCATTTACCCTAATTCCATCAGAAAGCACGAAGACATGTACCAATTCGCCCTTCTCCAAAGACTGGCCAAGGTGCACACCTGCCTGAAAACTGTCTTCTACTTCGTCGAATTTGATTTGAGCCCCGCTAAGTTGTGTGTGCTCAAAAGATACAGCAGTACTTACCAGGGAATCATCTGTTACCTGTGTCCCACAAATTTCACCGGCAGTAGAACAGCCGAGGATATGAGCTTTCGAGTAGGCCATCCTGATTTCGTCAAGCAACTTCGGTGCTTTCAACAATCCGGTGCTTGCAAATATCAAAACTAATTGAGCAGATTCACCGAGTCTTCCCGGTGGTTCAGGCTCCCAACCATTTGTGTTTGTCCATTTTTCTTGCTCGATTTTCATTGGTATACCTCCTCGCTATTGCTCAGTCAGACTGCCCCAATATCTTTATTCCTTGCCCTGATTTGGGCCTACCGTCAAGGTAAACGATATTGGTTTGAGAGAGATGCATGGTCGGTTCCATCAACCTTATACATGCCATCTTGATCCGCAGTTGACACGGTGTCCCCCAGGTCGCTATTATATATAGCATTGACCCGATACATCGGAAACAGTAAAAGAACCTGTTGCGCCGGTTTGATCAGCCATCATGAACAACTGTTGAGTCCCCTCCATACTGCCTGCGGATACTTGGGCAGTCTCGCCTGAACCTGCGTCATTGATGGCCGTGGTGTTTTTGGAGCACACCCAGAGGTGAAAGAACATCGGTTATGGAAAATAATTACTACAGGAACCGGTTACTTGCATGATGCACCTCGCTAAACAAACAAAAACCCGCTTCGGCAAGGCAGAAGCAGGCATTTGGTTGCATTCGTCTACCGCCCCCGCTGCCTTATCCACCACGGCCGGACTTAGACCGGAAACTTTGCGTCCTTGCCTTTCGGAAAGTTTGCCCTTCAACGCCATCTTAGTATATTTTTTATTCCATCCCCTATCGGCATCCTGATCAAAAAACTTGAGCCTCATAATTGAAACGTCTCGGAAGTTCTCCAACTTATTGCAAATATAGGAGGTTTTCGAGGCCTGGGTTTTTGCCTCGCGCATGGAATAATGGAATGGTGGAATATTGGGCACGCAGTGTGATGTTTTGGCGCAAGCTTCACTTCGTGTCAAGCCGTCAGGCGCAACCTTTGCGCTATGTTGGTTTTCAAAGGAAGTTACACATTTATTAACTTGCCTCTCAAGAGAGATTTTGCCAATAAACCACTGTCCCATTTTCCCAGAACCCATTATAGCGCACAGCTTCACTTCGTGCTCATCATTCCAGTATTCCAACATTCCAATTGTGAGCGAAGCGAACTAAGTTCCAAACTCGTAAAAAGTCGAAAAACATGTCATTGCAGCGGAGCGAAGCAATCTCGTGCATATTAAGTGCTTGTATTTACTAGATTGCGGAGCTTGTTCCGGTAAGCTGAAACCCCGAGTGCAACGAGGGGGCAGCGAGGAATCTCCGGGTTTGCTTCGGCTTCGCCTCGCAACCGTTGCACTCCTCGCAATGACCGGGGTCATGACTTTTTACGAAACCATCATAATTCGGTGTTGATATGCGCAATAGCGTAGAAGCAATCGATACAACCGGCTCCGGCGATGTCTTTCATGCCGGCTTCATCTGTAGCGTAGTTCAGGGGTGGCACGTTGAGAAAAGCATTGATCTTGGGGCCTGGCCGGCTGCTATGGCAAGCCGCAAGCCGGGTGGACGAGCAGGCATGCCCTCTCCAGGAGGACTTGTATGAAATGGATACTAACGGCAGGGCTATTTTTCCACTATCGACTCCTCAATCTTTACCCCGAAATGTCTCCCCGCTTCTTCCAGGTAGGAAAGCACGCGGTCGCCCGCTTTCAGTTGAGTGATGGAAACAGGTTGGCCATTTGCCTTGGTCAGCCGGATGGTCTCTGCGTTCTGCATGACCAGCGATACGGGCCTGTCCTTGCAGGCAGCCGCCACCAACATCATAGGCCTTTTTTCCACCTTTGCCCGGCCCACGAAACCAACTTCGGTTCTCCCCTTGTGGTCGATTATCAAAATCGGGTCGCCAATCCTTAAGTCGGCCAGGTAAGACGTCTTGCCGTCAGGCACGCGCACGTAAGCATGGACCGCTCCGGCGTTGACGCGGAAGGGACGTGTGGCGCAATAAGGCGTCTCCACGTTTTCGGCGTGGACCAGGAACATACCGGAGCTTGAGTTCCCAACGAGCATGCCCTGGCCGGGCTTCATGTTGGTAATGGTATCAACACATACCCTGTCTCCCATACCCAGAGGCCGCACGGACTTGATAATGGCATCAACGAGATGGAGCCGCTCTCCCTGTTCCCGCACAACGGCCGCCGTTCGCTTGATCTCGGAAAAATCCTCTGTATCGAGAACCACACCGTCAACTCCACGCTCCATGATTTCTAAGGCGATCTTGGCCTCCTGTGCGCTGCGCACCCAGGCCAGCAGGCCTTTGCCCCTCTTGGCGATCAGGTTTTCAAGCGGTATCACCTTCCAGTCGCCGGTCTTGATCAGGATCAGCTTGTCGGCCGCCACCTTGAGCGCTTTGGCCTCGTCTTTTTCCGAGGAAATCGTAATCTCGACCACGTCCTCGCCGAGCTTCAAGTCGCCGTCCGGCGACACAGTCTTGATCAACCCAAGATCACGAACTTCTTTCGACTGGCCCCGTGGAACGATCACAGCGTCAGCCCCACTCTCCAGCGCGGTGGTCACCACCTTCTTCTTATACGGCTTCGCATTAACCCAGAACAGCCTCGACATGATACACTCCTTTGCCCCCCGCTTCACCTTCGTGTCCAATGTTCCATTCTTCGGATCATTTTAGACCTATGAAAGAAACAGACAGGCACAGGCCTCAACGGCGGTCAAATTCTAATTTGTGTAACTGCCTGAGTCCGCCGCAGGCGGATTAACAAAGAACAGGCAGTTGTCAGAGTGCTTTTTTCCTTTATTCCAATTTTGTCGCTGACCGACGGCTTACGCCGCCCAGTTTGGGCAAAGCCCCTAACTTCCATGAGACGCCAATTTCACGCCTTGCCCTTGAGAATCTTCATTGCCTCCTGGGCGCTCTTGCCCTCATGAACAATGGCGCAGGCCGCAGCCACCAAGAGGGTCGGATTCTCATGCTGGAAAGCATTGCGGCCCATTGACAGCCCGCCCGCTCCAGCCTTCATGGCGCCCTCTACCATCTTTAGGGTGTCCTCATCAGAAAGTTTGGACCCGCCGGCTATGACTACGGGGATGGGACATCCGGCGACTACATCCTTGAAGGTCACGGTAGAGCCCGTATAGGGGACCTTGACTATGTCTGCTCCAAGCTCGGCGCCTACCCTGGCCGCAATCTTTACGTTCTCAACGTCCTTCTCATTATCGACCTTGGGACCGCGAGGATAAACCATTGCAAGAAGCGGCATACCCCAGTGATCGGCGTCTTCCGCAACCATGCCGAAGGCCCCCAACATTTCGGCCTCGTTCTCTGCGCCGATGTTGACGTGGATACTTACGGCGTCCGCCCCCATTCGAACCGCGCGCTCCACCGAACAGACCAGCACCTTGCGGTTCGGGGCAGGCGAAAGGCTGGTGCTGCCGGAAAGATGGACGATCAGCCCGATATCGCCCCCGTAGCGGCGGTGCCCGCGGGCGACCATACCCACGTGTTCCACCACGGCGTTGGCCCCGCCTTTGGCTACCAAGTCTACGGTCTTGGGCAGATCGATCAGCCCTTTGATTGGGCCCACCGTCACCCCATGGTCCATTGGAACGATTACGGTTTTGCCTGTTTCCCTGTTCATGATCCGTTCTTTACGCACTTCCTTGCCGATTGCCATTTTTCCATCCTCCCCTTTTACAATACTTTGACACACCGTTCTGACCCGGATAAACTGGAAATACGAATCACGAAATGCGACACAAAGTGAAGCCCTGCGCTAAACAAATCCAAATATGGTCTCCCGCGTTTCTTGTGGTAATTTGCTGCTCGGTATATTTTTGGGCATATAAGCATTGGCATATAAGCGATTGCTTCAAGTTACGGATGCGAAACCTCAGTAAGGAGCTAAAAGGATCATTCATAAGCCTGCATAGAAATCTTTTACGCTGCCGACAGCAATCCATATATCACGCTTTTGACGCCATGTGGAACACAAAAATGACTCCTGCAGCAAAAGCACATCCAAAGACGCCCCACTACAGTGATAGAAGCTGCGCGGGGGGATCTAAAAGCCGCTCTTTTTGTGTCACTCAAGAATACTTTTCAGGAGGAACTTAAGTAGACTTCGCCCGGACCTCGATGGTCACCTTCACCGAGGGAGGTTTTCCATCAAAAAAGCGAATTTCTGTTGGAAAAAGGAGTTTGGGCGCCAGGGTTGTGGTTTCTGTTACCTGTTCCAAAGCAATGGGCTCCGTCCGAATTCTTATCCCGCTTTTTTGCAACTTCGGGGATGCCAGGACCGTCACTGAGGGCGGGGTGACCACGATCTTCTGAAGGGTCAATCTGGAAGGAAGGGCTCCCTTGATGCTAATCTTAACAGGGACTTCCACAGGAAGAAGCCGGTAAGCAGTGATTCGGATCGAGCCAGGTTTGATCCTCTCCAGCGAAAGGTTCGAAGGGACCTTGACCATATCTCTGGTAAGCGGTATTTTCTGTCTTCCTTCCCGAATTTCTGCCAGGTCGAGCGATATCTTGAGCGCCTTTGGGTCCAGGAGGCGAAATGCCTGCTCCGGTCCCATGAGCATGACTTTAGCCTCTGTAATCTTTGGTTCCTCGATAACCCATTCCGTCGCCAGGTTGCGGTACTCGACCGGCACGACAAAATCCCGGCGGATGGATTCCCTTTGATAACCGAAAACAAGCCACAGGATGGAGGCTAGAAGAACGGCGGCAGCCTTTTCACGGAAATTCTTCCTCATCCGTTCTGAAACGCGCCTGGGTTTTTCCCTGGGCGACCTTTTTGCATAGTAAGCGTCGAGATACTCCTTGAGCTCCCTGGCATTGGCCAGGGTAGTGAGTCGTTCCTCCAGCGCCACTGAGATGTCCCCCCGCTCTTCGGATAAAACGATACAGAGGGCATCTGATCGTTCGGCAAGGCCGAGGGCCGCCGTGTGCCGAAGACCCAGATGGCGGAACTTTTTCGGGTTAAGGGACAGCGGCAGATGACATCCGAATTGGACGACCCTGCCCCTGTGGATGACCACTGCGCCATCATGGCCCGCAGAGTGCGGATCGAAGATGCTCTCCAAGAGCGCCTGGCTCAAGAGTCCCTCCAGCGGCATTCCCCCGTCTATGTGTCTGTCAAGGGGTTCCTCTCCCCTGATAACAACGAGTGCTCCAATGTGCTTTTGGGCGAGGTTTGTAACAGCTTGAGAGATCACTTCCACATCCCGGTGGTAGGAAGAAGTATAGGGCCTTTTTCGGATCTTGCCCCACATGGCCAGGCGTTCGAAGAACCTGCGCAGTTCTTCCTGAAAAATCACCACAAGTGTAACAAGCAATATCGCAAAGAAGCCCTGAAGCACAACTGCGGTCAGATAGAGTTGGAAAAAGCGCGACAGGATGTAGACTGCTCCCAGCAGGCCGATCCCAACCAGGACAAACCTGGAGGCTGTTTCCTTAAACCAGATCAGAAGCCCGTAGATCATGATTGAGATGATTGCAATGTCGAAGAAATCCTGGATCCGGATGCTGTCCAAGATCGTCCAAAGGGCGTTAATCATCAGAGCTTTCCTTCTGTCTCCGGTCCCAAATTTGGATAAGGTAATCCTTGTATTCTTCGAAGACCTTGGCCTGCTCTTCAACCACTTCCTCGGCCTGGCATGACGTCATCTTCCGGGTCTGGTTGATAAAGGACGCTACGCGGCCCAGATAGAGGGGAGTGACCAGATTGACCAGTTGGGTCCGGTTGTGGGTCCATTGATGAAAGGTAGCCGCGGTCTCATATAAGGCCATGACCCAGGTCTGAACGGGCATGACAAACTTGGTCTTGGCCTTGGCAGCGCATGCCCTTAGTTCCTGGAAACAATCCCGGCAAAATATGTCCCGATACAGACCCCTGAACTGCCGAAAGCCGGCCTTGTACTCTGCGACCAGGCGGCCCAGATCAACATGGATGGACTCCGGCTCCATAAACTCGCCGAGCCCGAAAAGGGGCACGGTCCTGCTTCCTTTGACCGACCTCCACTCCGTCTCATGCTCCTCCATAAGTACAAAGAGGGTGTGGACCACTTGGCGAAACATGGGCCCAAGGGACTCGGCAGGATCCTTGGCGTCATGGACCTTTACTCCCAAGTTGGACTGGCAGATCTTGAAGTTGTTGGTAATTGCGTTGGTGGTCATCCAAACGTCAATGCCGTATCGGGCAACGTCCGTATCCCAGACATCCTGCTCAATATAGTATGCCGCCAACTCGCCGACAAAGGCAAAATCCCCGCCGATGGGCTGCCGGATGCGCAGACCGTAAAGTGCCCGCGTCAGGTTATAAACTATGTTGTTTGTGATAGTCCCATCATACTTGTAGCGCGAATAAACAGGGCAGACAAATTGATAGCCTCTTTCCAGGATCGGCTCCAGAAGATATTTGACCCAATCGCTGGTAATGGAACGCAGGTCCGAGTCGACTACCATGCAGGCTTTCACCTTGAGGCGCTTGGCCGCCTCAAACACGGACCGAAACGCCGAGCCTTTGCCTGCAGGCCCTCGATAGATGGAAACGATCTTCTCCTGCCAGGGCTTGATCTGGAAATCCTTGGCCACGTCCCTGGTGTCGTCCGTGGAACCTCCATCGGCAACAAATATCACACGCCTTCTGTCCTTGTAGTGCTTGTCAAGGCCGTGAGTGACCATCTGGATCACGTGTGCGAGGGTCTTCTCATTGTTGTAACAAGGAATCCCAACGAGGATGTCTGCGGTTTCTATTTCCTCAATCCGCTTGGTTGTGTAAGGCCGCAGGGCCGTAAGATATCGCACAACACACCCTTTCTTGCATACTCAAAAGATTTCAAACGACACACTGTATCAACTCTCCTCCGAGCTGTCCTCTTGTTCTGCCGGTGCGCTTTCCAGATCCTTTTGGATGACTTCTAATGCCTTGACGCTGTAGCGATCCGCATCGAGCACGCGCACGGTAAGGTTCCCGTCGATGAAGCTTTCTCCTTTGTGAGGAATCCGGCCCAGGCGGTACAGAATATAGCCGCCCACAGTTTCGAACCCCGCTTTGTGAATAGCAATTCCGGTTTCATCTGTAAGGTCATCAAGGTTGGTCCTGCCGCTCACGCGAAAGTGGCCCGGCCCCTTTTTTTGAATTTCGGGTGTGGCATCTTCGTGCTCGTCGGCAAGCTCACCGAAGATCTCCTCCATGATGTCCTCAAGTGTGACGATCCCAAAACATGCGCCGAATTCGTTCACCACAACAGCCAGACTCTCGCGGCCGCGCTGCATCTCGACGAATAGCTCGTCGATCTGTTTGGTGTCGGGGACCAGGCGAGCCGGCCGCATATAGGGACGCACGAATGTTTTCTTCTGCCCGTTATAGAGAACGTCGAAGATGTTCACAAGCCCAACGATCTGATCGACCCGATCCCGGTATACCGGAACCCGCGTGTGCCCCTGCTGGCGCACAAGCGCAAGGAGTTCTTCGGTGCGCGCCCCTTCCGGAAGCAGCGCCACCTCGGACATCGGAACCATCACCTCTCGGACGATGGTGGTGGCATAGTCAAGTGTCGACTCCAGCATTTCTTGTTGATAGTGCTGGAGCCCACCCTTTTCGACAGATTCTTCCAAGACGAGCTTGATTTCCTCCCGAGTCGTGTAAAGACTCCTGGACGGGCTCCCGAAAAGACGAAACAGGGCGTTGGTAAAAAGGTTAGTAGGGTAAGTGATCGGCGCCAAGGTCCAAGACAGACCCCGCCAGAGCCCGGCTGTTTTGACCAGCATCTGGTCGGCATGGTGCCTAAAATAGACTTTTGGAACGATCTCGGTGAAAACCAGAAGTACGCATGTGGTCGCCACAGTGGCCACGATCGCCCCCAAAGAACCGATCCGGCGCTCAAGGGTCACCGTGGCAATCGCGCCGGCCGCAATGTTAAAGACGTTTGTTACGATGATTATCACCGCCAGTATCCGCTCCTTTCGCTCGATTAGACCAAGGCCCCGGGTGGCACTGCGCAGGCCTTCTGATGCGAGATGCTGGAGGCGTATGCGACTGGCTGAAACCAATGCAGTCTCAGAGCCTGAAGCAAATGCTGAACCAACAATGCAGATCAGGAGAAAAACCAACTCAAGCGTCATCCCGGGATGCCTCCATATGTATCTGTTTGATGCGACAGCTCACGATTCGTCCTCGCTTCGACTCCACGACAATAAAGTGCCCGCCGTTTCGTTCAATGGTACGGCCAGGGGCCGGGATTTCTCCGAACTCGTCACACAGATACCCATTCAGGGTCACGGAGTCGCCTTCCGGGAGGTCAAGGCCGCAAACTTGGTTCACTTGCTCGATAGGAGCGCGACAGATCACGAACCACTCATCCGGGCCTACCGGCCGGATGAGTTCTTCCGCCTTTTCATATTCATCGTAGATCTCTCCAACGATCTCCTCCAGCAGGTCCTCCATTGTCACAATTCCGGAGGTCACGCCGTACTCGTTTACGATCACGGCCATGTTGATAAGGCGTTTTTGCATGTGCTGAAAAACCCGATGTATCCTGGCGCCTTCAGGGAAGATAGCCACAGGTTTTACAAGCTCGCGGATCTGCCGATCTGGGTTGAGAAAAAACTCCTTGGTGCTCACAAATCCCACAATGTGGTCGATGCTGCCTTCACAGATCGGAATCCGTGAATGGCGCGCCTTACTCATCAACTCCTCAAGCCCCTCCCGGCTAATGTCCAGGAGGGCTGCCACCACATCCACGCGCGGGGTCATGATCTCTGCTGCTGTTGTCTCGGAAAAACGCATGATATTGCGCGCAATGCGCCGTTCCTGGGAAGTGATCGTTTCCTTGCGTCCTGCCTCCTCGAACAGCACATCCAGTTCCGATGGGCTGAGGGCGCCCCCTGCCTCCTCGGGAACCTTAAGAAGCCGCAAAATCCAGCGGGATGCTTGATCAAAGACAACGACCACCGGACGTGTTAGCTTCGAAAAGATATGAAACGGAATAATGGCGGCACGGGCCAGCGGCTTCGCCTGGCTCACAGCTATCGTCTTGGGGATGATGTCACCGATCAAAAAGACTAAAAGAGAGTCCACTACAATGGCTGCCGAAAGGCTGTGGGTCTTAATAATCCTTGCGAAGAAAAGAGCGGCGGCTGCCGATGTGGCTACGTTGATAAGTGTGTTTCCGAACAGAATTGTTGAAAGCAACTCTCGCGGCCGTTCCAGCGCCCTGGCAATAAGCTGGGACCGAGTTGACTTGTCTGCTCCGAGACGGCGGCGTTCGATGCGATTCAGACAGAACAGCGCTGTTTCGGTTGCGGAAAAGCAACCTGAACAAATGAGCAAAACTATGAGGAGTACTAGCAGAAGTACTGTTGTACCCGCTGAGGGATCGTCCAACAAGGTCTCCAGGTATAACCTGATGAGAGGGAAAAACTCGGCGTTTCTATCTAAACTGTACATATAAAATTATAATGGAAAAGGTATGAGGTCAAGGGGAAATATATCTTTCGGTGGTGAAAAGGGTACGGATATGATATGAGAAATCGAGTTCACGCTACATCCCTTGGAGCAACCAATGCGTATCCAGGGTGCTATTACGTTGCAATTAAGGTGCCGGGCAGTGTGCGGCCGCTCCCACCGGTTGCACGACCTTGGAGGATATGTTTGATCATGCCCACCATTGAGGAGATCAAGGCATTTGCCGCCGGATGTTTCTCCAATTCCCGTGGCAGCCACGACTGGGAGCACACCAACAGGGTGTCCAACCTGTGCATGCACATCGGTCGCGTTGAGGGAGCAGATTTGGAGTTACTGGAAATTGCAGCCTGCCTCCATGATGTAGGCAGGTCGTATGAAGATGACTCAAAGGGTGATATTTGCCATGCGCGAAAAGGGGCGCAGATAGCCCATGAGCTGTTGGCGGAATATCCGATTTCAGACGAGCAAAAGGCCAATATCATCCACTGCATTCGAACTCACAGGTTCCGCGGAAACCACCGGCCGGAGACCCTGGAGGCCAAGGTGCTCTTTGACGCCGACAAACTCGATGCCATTGGGGCTGTCGGCATTGGAAGGGCATTCCTCTTTGCAGGAGAGGTGGGCGCCAAACTACACAATCCTCATATCGAGCCGGAGAATACGAAGCCGTATACCGCGGAAGACACCGGCTACCGAGAGTACAAGCTAAAGCTTTCCAGGATCAAAGACCGCATGCTCACATCAGAAGGCCGACGCATGGCCGAGGAACGGCATGCGTTCATGGAGATGTTTTTTCAAAGGTTCACCGAGGAATACGAGGGCTGCAAGTAGCCTGATCCGGACAAGCCGGATAAACTCAAAGCAAGAATCAGATTACGGGTGCTTCAGGGGCGATTACCTTCTCATGCTTTCAGATCTGACCCTTCAGCTTTCACAGAATGATACCGACAAGAGAACAATGTCTTGAGTTGATCCGGCGATACCGGATGCTGCCGCATATCGTGCGGCACAGCGAGCTTGTGACGCAAGTGGCCCTGTTTATTGCCCGCAAGCTTAACAGTTCCGGCCAACACCTTGACCTTGCTCTGGTGGAGGCAGGGGCCTTGCTCCATGATATTACAAAGACCGCCTCCATCAAGACCAAAGAAGACCATGCCGAAACCGGATGCGAACTCCTCGCCTCTTTAGGCTATCCCGCAGTGGCCAGCATCGTACGCCAGCATATCCGCCTGGATCCGGGCTCATCCGACCCGGATGCCGTAACCGAGGCAGACGTGGTCAACTATGCCGACAAACGAGTCAAGCACGAAGAGGTGGTAGACATTGAAGAACGCTTCAGGGATGTAAACGACAGGTATGTCGACAAGTTCCCCGGCCTTGTGACTCGCATTGAGGAAGTTCAACTTGAAACCAGACTTCTGGAAAAAAAGATATTCTCAAAGATCGATGTCTCCTCCGAGCAAATCAAAAATATTCTTTCCAATCCCTAGCGGCCTCTCCCCCAAAGATCCTTGTCTGCCCTCATCCAAGCCAAACCATTGCTACCAGGTTTCGTTGACTGAGACTTCGTGGATCATTTTGTCTTCCGAGCCGAAGTGGCTGCACAGCGTCTCGAAAATCTCAGCGCCATGCTTGATAAAATAGCAACTTTCAAAGACCTTGGCTGCCACCATTCCCTCGGATACCATGTGGTCGAGCCAGTCTTGAAGAGGCTTGTAGAATTCTCCTACAAAAATTTGCGGCTTGTAGTGGCCAATGCCGAGTTTCTTCTTCACAAAAGTGATGGCATTTTCAAGGTTGGTGCCCACCCCGCCTTTGAAATAGATGTCCGCCTCGGTGGTTTCAGACAAAACCTCCTGTCTTTCCAGCAGGTCGTTCCTGGCCAAATACGCCGCAAAATCCACATGGGGATAAATATCGACCCCCGGAATCTTCCAGTACACGGCGCCCGAGAGCATGCCAAGAGATGCCGCGGTTTCCGATACAAAAGACATGACGCTGCCGGTGTTGCCGCCTGTGAGGATGCCGCAGATGCCGCCGTGAAAATCTTTGAAGGACTTGATGCTGTCTACAATCTCCTTTTGCGTATCGGCATCCACATCCCCTGCCGTTCCGTAAATCGCAGCAAGCTTTCTTGAGCTGAAGGCCTCATTGAAGGAGGGTATCACAGAAGATCTCATAAAGAATTGCTTGTACAAGACCAGATCCCCCTGCAAGGGGTTCTTCCAGTAAATATCCACACCCATATCCTGAAGCGTATTCATAAAGGCCAGGTCTTCGGACCTGAAAAAATATTCCTCTTCGGGTGCGGTTCTGAAGGTCAAGTCCCTGATGAGGCCAAGGTCGGCGGCCACAATTAGATAAGATGCAAGGAGTCGGTTGGGGAAGGGCTCAAGAATAAGGGATGTCTCAGGTTGCAACTCACGTAGGAGATGATCGTACCTTTTGTTTAGCTTGATGAATCTTTGCCCTTCAGCTTCACTGACGGCTGCTACGGTCTTTCCATCAACGGCCCGCTCTTCGTAAAGTCTGCCCATCAGAGAAGACGTCATGTCAATATAGAACCTTTTTTTTGCGCCGTGCTGCGCCAGGGCCGGTTTGTAGACTTCAAAATGAACCTTTTCTTTGACGATGTCTTTTTCTCCCCCCATAAGCTCAAGGTATATGATCCCGTTGGTATGTTTGCTCCCCACCCTGGCATCTGTGTGCTCTGGGTCCAGAATGTAAATCTCGTTTTGCTGCGTGAAAAGACTGGTGTGAGATATAACCCCGCTTCCGGCCGGCACTACCACCCGGTCCACCTTTTGCTCCGGCTGGGCAAAATAAAGATCCTCGCGAGGAATCCTTTTCAGCACGGCAGCCTTCAGATAATCGGATGTCAACACCCTCGGATTGGGAAGATGTACAAAGGGCATAATCGGAACGGCCAGAATCCCTCCTTCCAGGACTTTGGTCCCCTTGGGAACAATAATTGTCCGGTTTGAAATCAGATTGATCAACTCCTCGGACGAGTACTTCAGCTTCGGATTCTTCAGATAGATCTTTCCGACTTCAAGACCGGGCGTCATCAACTGGTCAAGGGTAAAACCCACGGCATATTCGGAGAGATAGAACCACAGCCTGCCTTTATATGAGATCCTGTTTTCTTTAAGTTCAAAATCACCCAGCTTTTCCTGATTGATGCCGAGCCTGGCCTTTGTGCTATGCAGGTCTGTCGTCAGGCAGTCCCGGTTGCGCACGAAATACTGCATCTGTTCATCATCAAGGTCTGTCGAAACCAGCGCAAAAACCTCATCGGCATCTGCGCGGATGATCTTTTCAATCTTACAGTCAGGACTTTCGTTTAGGGACACGGTAAGACCTCCAGTAGAATCCGGAATTAAGGGATTACTAATTGAACGTCCCGGAATTTCTACAACTTGTTGTAATCAGGCATCTTTCACTGGCAATTTTCCGTGCCATTAGTATGGAATGATGGAATATTGGAACAATGGAATGTTGGGAATAAAAAGCCGACACAAAGTGAAGCCACGCGCTAGAAGGATCATTTCTTAATTGTTTTCATTCCTCCTTGCCCAATACTCCAGCATTCCACAAACATCGGGCAGAACAGCTTTGAAAAAACCCAGCCACGGGCCACGGTTGTCGGCAACGTCAAAATCCAAGAGATGGGCGCGCTGATTTCGCCGCATCCGGCAAGCCCGCCGCGTGAATTATCCATGCTCTATGCAGCATATAAGCTCAGGAGCTCGTTGTAAATAGAGTAGTTGGTGAAGGAACGCAAGCAAACAGCCCCTTGAGTTATTGGATCAGGCACAATAATTGCTTCTCCGCTATGACCAAAGGCGACAAGACATCTTACCAAACTTCAGTGCAAGTTCCGACGAACGTCATAGTAAACGCAGGGGGAGTCAGTTGTGCTCCGTTTCTCTCTAACGCGTATTGCGCTTAGCCTCCTTATTGTCATCTTCTTTCTGCTGCAACCGGCAGGTCTCTGCCAACCCACTTTTGTCGAGCGGATGGAAAACCTGCTCTACGATACGCGCCTTATGCTGACCATGCCAGGCACCCTGGAGCCTCGCATCGTCATCGTGGATGTTGATGAAAAGAGCTTGGCAAAAGAGGGCCGCTGGCCGTGGGGCAGGGACAGGTTGGCCCTGCTGGTGGACACCCTGTTTGACCACTATCAAATCAGCATCCTCGGCTTTGACGTGGTGTTTGCAGAAAGGGACGAAAGCTCCGGCCTCAAGGTACTTGAACAACTGGCCAGGAATCAGCTTCGCAATGACCGCCGGTTTCTGGCCAATCTGGAAAAAGTCCGGCCGCACCTGGAACGGGACCGCCTGTTTGCAAAAAGCCTGAAGGGCCGGCCCGTTATACTAGGCTATTACTTTCAGCCCGCCGGCGCTGGCGGAGAAAAACTGGGCACCGGCGTGCTCCCGGCGCCGGTCGTTGCGTTCGCCGATTCCGGAGCGGAAAGGATCCCTTTTGTTCTCGCCCGCGGCTACGGCGCCAACCTGCCGGAACTCCAGGCCACCGCAATCGGCGCCGGCTATTTTGATAATCCATTGGTCGATGCGGACGGGGTATACCGGCGCGTTCCCCTGGTACAGGAATATCAAGGGCGCCTGTACGAGTCCCTGTCGCTTGCGGTCGCCCGCACGCTATTGGGCTCGCCTCCCCTGGAGCTTGTGGTTGCATCCGACGAGGGCAGCGAAACGATCCTCTGGTTGGAAGCGCTGAAAGTCGGCGGCCTCAGCATACCGGTAGACGATCAAGGCGCAGCCCTGGTACCTTACCGTGGAATGCAGGGAAGCTTTCCCTATGTATCTGCCGTGGATGTGCTGAGGCGGCGGGCTGATCGCGGTGTACTTGAAGGGGCCATAGTGCTGGTTGGAACCACGGCGCCCGGCCTACAGGATTTGCGCTCCACCCCGGTGCAAAACGTCTATGCTGGCGTGGAAGTCCACGCCAATCTGATTTCAGGCTTCCTGGACCAGACCGTCAAACACAAACCAAGCTATGTTGCCGGCATCGAATTTGTCACCCTGGCATTCATCGGCCTGCTGATCTCCTTCCTCCTGCCGCGGCTGTCGCCTCTGTGGTCGGTGGCAGTCGCAGGGGCCATCCTCGTCATCACCATAAAGACGAATCTCTACATGTGGGAGAAGGGAAACATTGTAATGCCCCTGGCATCCTCTGTGTTGCTGACGCTGGCCTTGTTTGTGCTCCACATGTCCTACGGGTTTTTCGTGGAAGCCCGCAGTAAACGCCAGATCACCAAGCTGTTCGGCCAGTACGTGCCCCCGGAGCTTGTAGATGAAATGAGCAAAAACCCCGCGGACTTCGCCCTGGACGGAGACAGCCGCCAGATGACCGTGCTCTTTTCCGACGTGCGCGGTTTCACCACCATTTCCGAGGGGCTGGATCCGAAGCAGTTGACCCGATTGATGAATGAGATGCTCACCCCGATGACACAGATCATTCACAAGCATCGCGGCACCATCGACAAGTATATGGGAGACGCCATCATGGCCTTCTGGGGGGCGCCGGTGACAGACCCGGAGCATGCGCGGCACGCGTTGGAAGCGGCCCTTGAAATGGTGGAGGCGCTACCCAAACTTCATGAACGCTTCAGGGCCCGGGGCTGGCCTCCAATCCGCACCGGCATCGGCCTAAACACCGGCATGATGAACGTGGGCAACATGGGCTCGGAATTCCGCATGGCCTACACCGTGCTGGGAGATGCGGTAAACCTGGGCTCCCGCCTGGAAGGCCTGACCAAGCAATTCGGAGTTTTCATAATCGTAAGCGAGTTCGTAAAAGAGAAGGCGCCCGATTTTGCCTTCCGCGAGTTGGACAGGGTGCAAGTAAAGGGCAAAGACGAGCCGGTGGCGATCTTTGAGCCGCTCGGCCCGAGCGAAAATCTGGATGAGGCCACCCTGCAAGAGCTGACACTCTACCACCAGGCGCTTAAGCATTACCGCGAGCAAGACTGGGACCTTGCAGAGACCGAGTTTGCGAACCTGCAAAAAAAAGCGCCCGAACTGCTCCTTTACAAGGAGTACCTCGGCCGCATATCTCATTTCCGCTCCGATCCGCCCGGAAAGGACTGGGACGGGATCTACATCCACGAGACGAAATAACCCAGTGGCCTCCGCAATGCACCCCCACCCTGCCCTCCCCCTTGGAGGGGGAGGGTTTAGGATAGGTCAACCGTTAACTTTGCCTCTTCCTTATCTACTAAAGGCAGCCACGCCCGAGACGGTGGTATTGATTGATCCGCCATCTGTGGTATTCAATGAATAAGTAAGCCCGGCGCCCTCGCCTGTCGGTCCCGTAAAACCGCCTGCCAGTACGCCGCTATTTGTGGGTCCTTCGCCCCCACCAGTGCAGCTCACGTTCAGTGTGCCTGTACCGTCAAGACGCTCTGCGAAAAAACCGGCGCCCTCATCAATGGGCATGCCGACGGCAGAGGCATCAAATGTGAGAGAGGCGGCAAGAATGGTCACATTTACCCCGGCATCTACCGTCATAGCGGAGAAGTCGGCAGTCAGGCAGGCTTCATTGAGCACTCCGACATTGCCCAAGTTGTCGGTCGGATTAGTCCACCCAGCAAGCTTGTAGTTGTAAGTGCCGCTGACCGGCAGCAACACCGGCGTGCTCATCTCCGGCGTGTAAATATAGTGCAGGTCAAGCGGGTTAAAATCGGTCACCGCGGTACCGTCGCTTAGTTTCGCACTGATTGTGCCGCTCGACCAACGCCCCCACCTGATCCCCGTGGTCGTATCCTCGCCTGTGTCCGCTAAGGTGCAGGTGCCGATCTCAAGGCGCACCGGCGACCACGTGGTCTCGCCGGCAGCAGCGTCATACTGCGGCAGGCGGCTGTCAAAACCAAGCAAATTACCGGACGCATCGGTCGTTATCCGGCTCGGGTCGTTGGGCATGCCTTCAACAAGGGTCGGCGCCAGGGCTGTCTCCGTCAAACTGCGGGGATCATATGCGGCAAATGCCGCTATACGATATGGTTTGCAGGAAAAGGAAGTGGTCAGGTCGAGCGGAGCCCCTCCATCCGTCACAGCCACAACAGGTTGGATGATTTCACGGCCTTCACCGGTGGTTGTTGCATCCAGTGTTTCACCTGCGTATTCATTGCCGGAAACGTCGCTCTCTTCCCCAGGGGCTGCGACCTGTTCTTCCTTAGATGCTACAGCATCCTCTTCAGCTGCTCCAGCCTCTTCTTCCTGTTCTTCCTCTTGCTCCGGCGCAGGCGCACTCTCGTAGAAGGCCGGAATCTCCACAAAGCTTACCGGCATGGTCGCGGCGTCAGGCGCAAAACCGACCTCGTTTTCACCGATGATCACTATGCCGGCCTCGTTTTGTATGTAGGTCTCGCCGACATTTACCTTGTCGTAGACGCCGGGCCGGCCCATGGGGACCTCGCCGGGCGCCGGTACGGGAATGAACATCGGTTCATGGTCCGTGCCGCGGATACCGATGGTCGCCACCGGCGTCCTGATTTCATAGTTTTCCTTGTTAGTATGGCCAATAAACCCCGTAATGGCGCGGAAGCCTCCCCTCACAAGCGATAACACACTCCTGCCTTCATCGTCCCCTCGACCATTGTACCGGAACACATCGATGCGCATTCGGGTGTTCGGTCGCACTGCAATAAAGCCCTCGTCTTGCATGAGCAATTGCGCGTAGGACCGCGTACCGCTTATGATCGTATCGCTCTCGCGGACGTCATCTCCTTTCCTTGCCAGTCGCTTTTCCCCGGTGCTGCTGACGACCCACACCTTGCCGCTCACGAAGATGAACTTGCCGGCGCTTGCGGCTTGTGCGGTCCCCGCACAGACAAGCAACGCGCCAAGAGCAGCCAAAAAACAAACCAAGCAGAGCTGGTATTTTAAAATTTGTCTCATGACTAGTCCTCCGAAGTTAAGGTTAGTTGAAGTCGCAACGGATCGTGATGGAAACGTCCGTTCGATCATATTTGTAGATAACGATATTCGAATCATTTTTCATATATGTAAGCTGCGGCTTTACACTCCAACCCTTCGCAGGGCGCCAGTTCAGCCCCGCCCTTGCATCGGATTGCCAATCTTTGCGCTTGCACAGAAAGGCCGCGTTCCTCTTGTCGTAGTTGCCGAGTTGCACTCCGAGACCGGCAAACACGGAAATCTTTGGATTCAGGTCGGCCTGCCCACCTACTCGCAAGCCCGAGAAGAGCTTGGCGCCATCGGCCCGGCCCTCCGTGTCGTTCTCGCTCCCGACATAGATGCCGGCAAGCAATGACCCTTTCATCGGCCTGTCCAGGGCACGGAGCCACGAAAAACCGCAAAGAAGCTGATCCACGTTGTTCGCCTTGATATCGGGGTAGCGGATCTGATTGTACAGGCCGAAAAGAACATTTTGGTCGCGACTATTGATTGGATGCCGCCACTCTACATCCGCGCCAACAGTATTGCGGCTCGTGCTGTCATCCAGCCAGAATCGCCCCCCTTTCAAGCCGACCCTAATGGCACTGTCGCGCTCGCCGAAACTCAATCCTCCACGCAGATCGAAGCCGTCCGTATCAAATTCATTCTCCCGCGCGTGCTGCCGCTTTTGGGCATCCACGCCAAAGTATGAAGACAGCTTCGGTTTGATCTTGTGATTCAAGGCCGCACCGGCAGCCAGCCTTCCGTAGCTGTCACCGGTTTGAACGTTGGTTGGTGACAGCGTCATACTCAAGTGAAACGCCGGCACATAAACCTCAGTCACGGATGTGGAGTTGTTCACGTTGTTATCATAACCCACTGTGGTCTCCACATATCCCCTCACCGTGGTGTACTTTGTCTTCCGGCGCTTTTCGATAGCCTCCAGGTACTTCGCCACAACGAGCCTGGCCGTAGGTGGCGGATTTAACTTAATCACCTCTTCAAACTCGGTTTTGGCCTGGTCGTAGTTGGCCAGGGCGAAATAGGCGCGCGCCATGTCAAGGCGGGCGCCGGCGAAATCGGGGTCAACCGCCAACACGCGTTCAAGAGCCAGGGTGGCCCTAGCCGGCTTGCCGCCGTCCAACGCCGCGATACCCAGCAAGTAGTCGTAATCGACATTGCCGGCCAAATCCGATTCCAGTGGGGCAAGCATGGCATACGCTTCCGATGCCCTGCCTTCCCTCATTAAACCCCGGGCCCGGCTGAGCACTTCGGCAATTGGGATTGGCTCCTGTGCGGCAGCGACACATAGGCCCGTTGCTAGTGCCACGCAAAAGCACAGCACTGCAAAGAAACCAATCCTTCTTGTCCCTTTATTCATATCCCCCACGCGGACTAACTACTTATACTCGGCCCCATATGCCAAAAACCAAGATAAAGCTGCAAAATATGGGCCCCAAAGTAGCTTAGTCCCGTGGTACGCCCCAGGACAACCTCTGTCCAGGACGTGTTTAAGGGAAATGAACGGCTTGTCAACTTGTTGCCATCACTGTCAATTTGCTGACAGGTCCTCTTGTGCGACTTTAGGCTTTGAGCTTCCTTTATGCCCGGCTGCTTTTGTCGATTCCCGCTCCTTTCGTACTAATTATGGTATAACCAGTTGATATTACACGCCTACTCTGCTCTAATCTAGTGGGAGGTTCCTCTTCACCTTTTATCGGCATTTTGGGTCATAATCTATAGCATTTTCTATCATTGCCTTGCGGGCGCCCCTCCCCAATAAAAAAAGCCCCCCCTCCCGCCCTTAGGTTCTGCCTTGCGGCGGCGCTTCGCGTGGCGGGGAGCGAGCCGGTCAATCCCCGGTACACAAGAAAGGAAAAAAGGGACTTCCGACAAACATTGACACACACGGGGTATTTCTCGTATGTTTCAAACTCTCAAGGCAGAGTTCCGTGCCGCTTTCGCATTTCTGCAATAGCCGGGGCAAACAACTTGCGCGGCGGGAACGACCGGGCGGCTTTTTTCGCTGACTCTCTGCTCGCTTTTTCCCTTGCATTAAGGAAGACGGCTTCGTAAAAAGTCCAACTTCTGTGTTGCGCTGCATCCTTCGTCACTGCGGCGTACCATAAGTACGCCTCA
>JABXJW010000285.1 GCA_013375395.1 Desulfobacterales bacterium | reverse complement strand
TTGTTCGAGTTAGATTTGATTTTATTTTCCAAGGCTTAAACCAATCCTTGTTTGGTTCCGGCTTGTCCGGGTTAGGTTCATTGAGTTTATTCGGTTTATGGAATCTCTAATCCACTGGCTTGCCCTGAAAACCGTGCCAGGCGTCGGCAACCGCATGTTCCTGCACCTTGTTATGCATTTTGGAGGGCCCGAGAAGGTCTTTGATGCCTCCACAGACGAGCTTTTGAAGGTAGAAGGCGTCAAGTCCGGCATGGCATCGCTCATTGCCGGCTATGAAGTTCCAAAGAAGGTCGAAGAGGATCTGGCCCTTGTCCGCAATAACGGTCTTAGGATCGTCACCTTTTCAGATCCGGATTACCCGGGTCTGCTGCGGCACATACCCGATCCTCCTCCGCTCCTTTACGTATGCGGCAGACTTCGTCCGGACAGTCTCAACATCGCCATTGTGGGGTCGCGAAACGCCACATCCTATGGCCGCACGGTAACTGAACGCTTAAGCGGTGATCTGGCACGGCGCGGGTTTACAGTGATCAGCGGCATGGCCCGCGGCATTGACTCTGCCGCCCACACTGGCGCACTGGCTGCCAACGGGAAGACTGTCGCCGTTTTGGGATGCGGCCTGGGCACTATCTACCCGGCTGAAAACAAAGGGCTCTTCCACAGAATTGCCGAAAGCGGGGCTGTCATCTCGGAATTTCCGTTTCTCACCCCGCCTGAACCGCACAACTTTCCGGTGCGAAACCGGATCATAAGCGGCCTGGCCCTGGGAACGGTCATCGTGGAAGCCACCAACAAAAGCGGAAGCCTTATCACGGCGAGATTGGCGGCCGAGCAAGGGCGGGAGGTTTTTGCCGTGCCGGGCAGCGTCAGCTCATTCAAGAGCATGGGTACGCATCGTCTGATCAAACAAGGCGCCAAGCTGGTAGAGAATGTCAATGATATTATCGAAGAGCTGAATGTCGGCCAGGCAGCGCCGTCTCCGGGACCGGAAGAGGCGCCGGACATGCCTTTGACGCTGGAGGAGAAAATAATCCTAAATGAATTGAGCCCATATCCGATACATATTGACAGGCTGGCTCGACAAGTGTCGCTGTCTCCGGGACGGGTGTCGAGCCTGCTGCTTCAACTGGAATTGAAAGGACTGGTTACCCAAAGCCCTGGAAAAGTCTTTACCAGGGCTGAACTCTAAGCCGGATAAACCGGAAAAAAGAAAAACTATCACGAAAACACGAAATACTTAATGTTTTGTATCACTTTGGCCCAAGTTTTACACGGTTCACAATTTGGTTGTCGTTGGAGCGACCGTCTTTTCAAAGACCTAAACACAACAAGCACAAAAAACATAAGGAAAGGATCTCACTTGAGCAAATCTCTTGTTATTGTTGAATCACCTACAAAGATACGAACCCTGAAAAAATACCTTGGCCCGGACTTTGATGTGGCGGCCACCGTGGGCCATATAAGGGATCTGCCGGCAAAGGAGCTGGGAATCCACATAGAGGAGGGGTTCAAGCCCAAATATACCACCATTCAGGGCAAAGAAAAGGTCATCGGCACCCTGAAAAAGGCAGCGGCCAACCTGAATAATATTTATCTGGCGCCAGACCCGGACCGGGAAGGTGAAGCCATAGCTTGGCACACGGCCGAGGTGCTCAAGAAAAAAGGGCGAAGATTTCACCGTGTCCTCTTTCATGAACTTACCAAAAACGCCATACTGGCGGCCATAGCCTCCCCCCAGCAGCTTGACAAGCACAAATTCGAGTCCCAGCAGGCAAGGCGAATCCTCGATCGACTCGTAGGCTATCAGATCTCGCCTCTCCTGTGGCAAAAGGTGCGGCGAGGATTGAGCGCAGGCCGGGTTCAATCGGTTGCGGTCTGGATGATCTGCGAACGTGAAAGACAGATACAGGCTTTTGAGCCAAGGGAGTATTGGAGTATAACTGCGCAGCTCGAAGGGGAGACCCCACCGGCCTTCTCTGCCAAGCTCACCAAAAAGGACGACAAGAAGCTTGACATTCCCGATGAGAAGTCATCGCAAGCTGTCCTAAAAGATCTTGACGGGGCCCTGTTCAGGGTGGAAAAGATAGTCAAAAAGACGCAGCGCAGGAACCCCCTGCCCCCTTTTACCACGAGCAAGCTTCAACAGGACGCGATTCGAAGGCTTGGCTTTTCTGCAAGAAAAACCATGGTGGTGGCCCAGCAGCTCTATGAAGGCCTGGAATCCGCCGAAGGCGGACCGGTGGGCCTCATTACTTACATGCGAACCGACTCTACCCGCATAGCCCAGGAAGCCATTCATGAAGTCCGCGGCTTGATCAAGGAGGAATTCGGCCAAGAGTATCTGCCGGCCAAACCGCACGTATTCAAGAACAAGAAAAAGGTGCAAGACGCCCACGAGGCCGTACGCCCCACATCGGTCCTTCGCAAACCAAAGGAGATCGCCCGGTTCCTTTCCAAGGACCAGTTGGCCCTTTACGAGTTGATCTGGAAGCGGTTTGTGGCTTGCCAGATGAAAGCGGCAGTTCTTGACCAGACATCGGTCATGATTTCCGCAGGGCCTTACATCTTTCAGGCCTCAGGCTCCGTAGTAAGGTTTGCCGGTTTCATGGCGCTTTATATCTCCTCAAACGAAACCCAGGCGCCGTCTGGTGGAGGGGAAACCCTTCCGCCCCTGTCTGAAGGTATGGCGCTGAAATGCCACAAACTGGAACCCAAACAGCACTTTACTCAGCCGCCTCCACGGTTTTCAGAGGCATCCCTTGTCAAGGAGCTGGAAGAAAACGGCATCGGAAGGCCCAGCACATATGCAGCCATCCTGTCCACTATCAGGGATAAGGGATATGTGGAGTTGATCAAGCGATATTTCAGGCCCACCGAGCTTGGCTTTATCGTCAATGACCTTTTGATTGAAAGTTTTCCTGATATTCTCAATGTCGATTTTACCGCGCACATGGAAGATAGCCTGGACAAGATTGAAGAAGGAAAGCTCGACTCTATCGCCTTGCTGGAAAATTTCTACCGTTCATTCAAAAAGGATCTGGAACAGGCGGAAAAACAGATGCAAAGCGTGAAGGGAGAAGGTTTGTCTGTTGACCTGAAGTGTCCTGAATGCAGCAATTCCCTTAGTATCAAGATAGGCAGAAACGGTCCGTTTCTCGCCTGTTCCGGATACCCAAAGTGCACCTTTACGCGCAACTACATCCGAAACGAAAAGGGCCGCGTCGAGATGAGCCAGACCGCCTCAGAGCAAGAGACCGATGAGATATGCGAAAAATGCGGAAGCCCTATGGTGAAAAAACAGGGGCGTTTCGGCCCGTTCATTGCCTGTTCTGCATATCCGAAGTGTAAGAACACCCGCTCCTTGAGCGCAAAAGGCGCATCAAAACCCGAGCCCACAGGTGTCAGATGTCCCGAGCAAGGGTGCTCCGGCGAGCTTGTTTCGCGCCGATCACGCCGTGGCAAGATCTTTTACGGATGCACCAGTTATCCTGACTGCACCTTTGCCACTTGGGACAAACCCGTGCCTAAAACCTGCCACTCGTGCGATTCACCTTTTCTGGTGGAAAAATCTACAAAGAAGGAAGGGCCGCATCTGAGGTGCCCGAACAAGGAGTGCGGCTACAAAGAGTTTGCACATTCATGAAACGGGATCACTTTGCACCCCAGGCCAACCTGTCCAATATGAGGCGGAATGCTTCATCAAAATAATCGTAAGTGGCATGATTGCCGATTGCGTCAACAAAACACATAAATTGATAGAATCCCAAAAAGCCGATTGGATGCGTTTTGAGGATGCAGTAGAATCAGTTGAGGTTCCGGTTCTGGGAACCGTGGCGCCAGGGCAGTTCATTGAGGCATCGGGATTCTTGGGGTGGTGAGGGGGCCGTGATCCGCAAATACAGGTATCACTAATCCCCCTCCCAGCCCTTTTGATTTTTCTTAGTCAAATTTTCTGAAAAGGATATTATCAGTCTCTCTCTTAGGAGCCTCTTTGCTCACGGGCTTTTTCTTCACGGGTGACTTTTTCTTCACAGGAACCATTACGGTTTTTTTCTTCACAGGGGCCTTTACGCTTCTCTTTTTTGCAGGAGCTTTTACGGCTTTCTTCTTCGCGGCGGCCTTTCTTGTGGTTTTAGCTTTAGCAGCCTGAGCCTTGTCCAGCTTGTCCACCTTATTCGCCATCACTTCGCTTTTTCTTATCAAGGCATTGAGTTCCTTGACTACAGCCTGAAGATCCTTCTTTAACTTTTTCATCTACGCTTACCTCCCTCTTACTTGGTGTTAGTTCCTCTGAATCCGGTGTCTGCCATTTTTCTATTTCTGGATAAACACTATCTAGTGCCCATCCATAAATGAATTTCAGAACTCTGGGCACTGATGTCGGTTTCCAATTCAGAAATGAGCAATT
>JABXJW010000284.1 GCA_013375395.1 Desulfobacterales bacterium | reverse complement strand
TACAAAGGCTTGAGGGCACTCTGGTAGAGGTCAAGGGTACTTCTTTTCCCAGAAGCCCCATAGAGGCTACTCTGGGAGCAAGAAACGGTACTGTGTGCGATGGAACACGGCACTTTTTGCCAGCAATGCGAAGCAGCCAGAGAAGGGCCGAGAGCGAGGAACGTCTGTTAGGCAATGAGTGAGAGCAATATACATTTTGGCTTTGGGCGGTTGCTTGTTGATGACAAGGGCGCAGCGTCGCTGCTGAATGTGAGCCGTGTCCATTTTCTGAAGCTAAGGGCTTCCGGCAGGATCGACGTTCCGCGAATATCCCTGGGTAGGCGGAAGCTATATTCGGTCAATGACTTGAGGCGCTGGGTCGATGGAGGCTGCAAACCATGCCCAAAAGTACGGTGAAAACGCCAAGTGGTGCGCCAAGTTTGGAATGTAGGTGTGTAAGTACTGGCAATTCAAAGAGTTATTTTAGGGGAACTGGTTATTGTAACCAAATCGGCAAGAAAATAGTTGACAGCCACTTAATTTCGTGCGATAATACTATCGTGAAAATACTAAGAGTACACTTCGTTTATGCAAGAAATGCCCTGGAGTTCCGTCTCGGTAACGAACGGACAGGTTCTACTCTTAGTTCCTGCACAGCTCCAGGGCACCTTTTTTATGCGAGGTGTTACTATGCGACTATTCAAACCAAAGTACAAGAGCAAAAGAGGCAAGCAGAAAGAGGTTAAGAAGTATTGGGTCGAGGTTGTGGACAGCCGAGAACGAGCATTTAGAAAAGTCCTTCGTTTTCCGGCGTCCGAGGGTGAAGGCTTGGCAAAGAAGCTTGGAGAGAAGATTCAGGACCTAATCAACCATGCCGCTATGAATGAGCTAAATCCTGATCTGATAGGATGGATCGAGGATTACGCCCCCATGAAGCTACAAGAGAGGTTGCGTGGCATTGGTTTGCTGCCAAAGAGGGAAGCGGAGGTCGATAAGCCATTACTCGACTACTTACCGGAATTTCACAAGGCAATCTTTGAAGAAAGCAAGGACTCCCCTCTAAAGAAAACCACTACGGCGGATACATCGGCCAAGACCGTGACGGCAAGAGTACGCAAGCTCATTAAAGGCTGTGGGTTCATAACATGGCGTGACGTGTCGAAAGAGAAGGTAAACGATTATATCGAGAGCCGGCCTAATGGAATGAGCCAACAGACAGCCCATTTCTATGTGCAGGCGTTCAGGCGATTTTGCCGATGGATGTTTGATGCTGAATACATCGACCGGCCAATAAAGATAAGAAAAGTCGATCACGCCAAGAACTACGGTCGTTGCTTTGAGCTGGACGAGTTTGAGGGACTATTGGAAGCTGCAAGGACGGGGCCGGAACGCTACGGTTTGACAGGCTATCAACGATACATCCTCTATCTCCTGGCTTGTGAGACCGGCTTGAGACGCGGAGAGTTGCGGTCCTTGACTGTCGCATCTGTTGATCTCAAGAACTCCTGTGTTTTCGTTAAAGGAGGTGTTGACGGTGCCACGAAGAACAAGGGCGGGGCTCACCAATATTTCACCGCTGAGACCGGAAAGCTTTTGCGAGAGTACATAAAGGGAAAAATGCCAAACGTGCAGTTGTTCCCGATACATCACAGAAGCGGAAAAATGGTCAAGGCCGACTGTGCGGCTGCGGGCATTGAAGCCGAGAATCATAAGGGGAAATTGACGCTGCACTCTCTCAGACATTCCTGCGGTTCTTATCTTTTGGCTCACGGTGTACGTCCGAAAGAGGTACAGGAGATTATGAGACACAAGACTTTCGCTCTAACGATGGACCGTTATGGTCATTTGCTTGATGGACACAAACGGGAAGCGGTCAACAAGCTACCGAGATTCGCGAAACCCAAAGTCAAGGGAAAGTCAGCATGAAAAACGTGCCGCCTGACGAACCGCACTGGTCGCATTTATGGAGAAAGGGCTGAAAGTAATTAGAGAATCCGGATTTTAAAAAAGCAAACCCCCAAAAGACGGACGCAATCTTTTGAGGGTGGATTTCGAAATTCCTAACGGCACGCTTCAGCGGCGCGTTTACGCGTCCGCCTGGAAGCGATTGTTAGGTTTACTCCCCACTCAAATACGGCTTAAGCCTTTCTCTTACCCTTTCATCAAAATCGCTTGGACGTGGCGGATTGTATGCAACGTAACGACTGCCTTCGACAAATGCACCAACGTGAATGAGGCCGTGCTTGTCTTTCACTTCAACCCAATCTGATATACGAACACCAAGCTCTTTAAAGTGGCTTCCTTCTTGGTCGTAGTTGTACCTGACCTTGAATATTTCTATTGATTCCTTCGAGCAAAAGATATAATTATTATCCTCAAGAAAGTTTTCTGGAGCTTGAGATGATTTGATGCCAAGAAGACGAGCACAGTTGTTCATTACAGGCCCGACAAAATTCTCTTTTTCAGTGATGTCTACGAATGCCGATAGTTCTCCATAATGACAAGCAGCTTGAATCCCTTTAAATAATCCGTTTGTTTTATTTGATGCAGTAAGCAGCATAGATCTTAACGATAGCGCAAGTACTACACCATAGCCTATAAGTTGTGGATGCAATATAACATAAAACCCATCACCGGTAGGCACAAAACCAACAACCACCTCTTCAAGCTTAAATGCTGATTGACCTGGTGAGATTCCAAGAAATTGTTCCAATTCTCCATTTGCAACCACCGCAGCTTTCACTTGATCGAGTGCAGACATTAAAGAAAACTTCTCAATATCTATCAAGACAACTTCGGCATCGAAGCTTTTAACACTTTGATTCTTCTCATAAACGGCCATAATGAAACCTAACAATGTATATATGGTTTCCGCATAAGACGCCAGGCCTCTCTAAGTGTCCGTATAACACCCCTTTGCCCGAAGCCCATAAGTAGTTCCTTGGAAATGACTTAGATCAATTCTCCCTTTTATTAGGGTTCTTATATGGTTTCCGTATAACATCCCAAGCCTTTCGTCGTTCAAAGGGAGTCTATCGGGCTTCGAACACCTTGGCTCTGGCGGCTCAGAATATGGGTATTTCTCCGGGTAGAGCTGGGCATCACGTGAGTGACACCCAGCACCCCCACAGATCCGTACGAGCCAGTTTCCAGCATACGGTTCCTCGGTATCAAGGTTTCGCTCTCTGCTATCCGATGTTGTTTCGTTGACACATTCATTCACAAGTTCCTGTGCACTTGTCGTGTTTCCCAACATCGACTCCTTGACCCGGTATCTTCCTTTCCTACTCGCAGGCTTTCCTCGGGTGGGATTTCCCTGTTTTCAAACGGTACTATGAAGATACTAAGACTTCCTGCAAACCTTCCCACATTACTCCGTTAGTTGTAATGCAGTTACTGCTCAAAGCTCCCAGTCTTTCGATAGCATGCAGTTGCTGGAAGCACCAACTGCAGCCCAGGGCCTTGGTCAGCCGGCGACCCCATATCCCGGCATTCCCTTAGGCAGAGTTTGCAGGACCTCCCAGCTTCCGGGGAAACCCTCTCATACCTATGCCTTGGCCACGCACCCCGGCCAGACATCAGCACCAGGTCAATTCAGTGCCTCTGTGTTGTCCCCGCCTGTCTAAGCAACGAGGACTCCGGCAAGGCGACGGTTTCGGGGCCGACACTCAAGGCCTCGGTATTCGCTGTCTACGCTTCGTGCCGCCGTTACCGACGACTACGCAAGACTCGCTTCCCGCGGATGACCAGTCCTTACGGGGTGGGACTCGAACCCACAAGGTTTCAACGCAAGGTTTACATCGCTCTATGCAATGGTCCCCCTTGCCCCAGCTTCGCTGGCGCGATTAGACTCCGTCCCCATCGGTGACCCGCAAACAGTGGGCACGCTAGAGAGCCTTCACCTTTGGCTCCGAAAACAAGAATATCACCGCCACAGGAAATGTATACCGTGGCAGGCCGATGGGCAAGAGAAAAATCTGTCAGAAAATGCAAAATGACGACGAGGCTTTCCGGCGCCTGCCAGATGGATGCTTGAGCAAGGTTGCGGTGATCTGTTGTCGAAGATCAAGATCATATAGGTTCCCCGAAATTATGGCCGTTATCCACAAATCATCATGAAGAAAAAATCAGCTTGAAAAACTTGGCGTATCACTTGGCGTATCTTGGCGGATTATGGTATACTCTAATTGGTACTCTGTGTATAGACACCCTTGATAACGAAATAAAAACCGCGTTTTTGGTTGTGGAGGTGACTGGTGCCTGGTGGTGCCCCTGGTCTTCAAAACCAGTGTGGGGCTGATAAGGTCCCGGGTGGGTTCGATTCCCATTCGCCTCCGCCATTTATTACAGCGGCGAATTAAAGCAAAACTATTTGTTTGAATGTAGCCGATATAAAATGTAAACTAAAAGAATACAAAAACCGTATATCAATGGATGAGGTTTCCATGCTGACAAAAAAAACAAAAATAATCATTTTTTGCCTGCTGATTTCG
>JABXJW010000002.1:3732-58586 GCA_013375395.1 Desulfobacterales bacterium | reverse complement strand
GATGGCTATGGTAACACAAGTGACTCCACAACAGACCACACCAAGCCGGGTTATATCGCCAACGGCGGTGATTGCGACGATGCCGATCTCAACATCCATCCGGGCGCCGGCGAGGTGTGTAATGGAGTGGATGATAACTGCGATGGGGCTATGGACGAGGGCTGCATGACCTATTATAGGGATGCCGATGGCGATGGCTATGGTAACCCAAGTGACTCCACCACAGCCACCAGCCAGCCATCCGGCTATGTGGCTAACGGTGGTGATTGCAAGGACAACGATCCAGGTATAAATCCCGCCGCTACTGAAACATGCAATGGGACGGATGATAACTGCGATGGGAATAGTGATGAAGGCTGCACGACCTATTATCGGGATGGCGATAACGATGGCTACGGGGACCCGGCCGACTCTGTAGTAGATACCTCGCTACCGTCAGGATATGCGGCTAATCCTGATGACTGCGATGACAGCAATGCTGCTATCTACCCCGGGGCTGTCGAGCTGTGTGACGGACTGGACAATGACTGTGATGGGGCTACGGATGAGGACTGTCCGATTACGATCTATTATCGGGATGCCGATGGCGACGGCTATGGTGACCCGGCTGACTCTACTACCACTCCAACAGCAGGATATGTGACGAATGACGAGGATTGCAACGATGCGGATGACACGACTTGTCCCGGCTGTGCCGAAAAGTGCGGCAATGGGATGGATGACGACTGCGATGGCGCCGTTGACGAAGGTTGTGTGACTTATTACGAGGACGCTGATGGCGATGGCTATGGGAATCCCGTTGTTACGAAATCCGTTGCATCTCCTGCTCCACCACCGGGCTATCTGGCGAATGCAGGTGACTGTAATGACAACGATGCCACTATTCATCCTGGCGCCACTGAAGCGTGTAACAATTGGAGGGATGACGATTGCGACGGGCGCGTTGACGAGGACTGCATATCGGGCTCAGGCGGCGGCGGTGGTGGCGTTGGGGGTGTCGCTGTTCCTGTGGATAAATTCGGCCTGCTCGCTCCCTGGATATGCCTGATGATGTTAGTAATGGCTGTTGTCGTATCAGTGTTGATATGCAAGAAAAAGCGTGGCGCCACAACGCTTTGGTTTTGAATCGAAGGAGCCTTGTGAAAAAGATTCCCAGAAGCCCACGAGTTGCCTCACATTTGGTATTTTTTTTCCATTGTATAACCTTAATTACCCA
Organism: Desulfobacterales bacterium; assembly: GCA_013375395.1. Lineage (GTDB taxonomy): Bacteria > Desulfobacterota > Desulfobacteria > Desulfobacterales. The sequence goes on along the minus strand of JABXJW010000002.1, from coordinate 57,370 downwards.
ATGCCCGCAACGTGGTCCTCAAGGTGGGAAGAGATAACTGTGTGAAAATGTGCAGTATTATGATGCGCCCTCCAAATTGATCGCTTTTGCACGGTTTTTGCAAGCTAAGAGAAAAGTTGGGGGTTGCCGAAAAGCCAAGATGCTATGTCATTTCAGACATAGAGGGTCGCTCGAAGCTCATGCCCTATCAAGGCTTTGAACAGCTCCTGTTGACTGAGACATCCCTTATCGATTTATCAACCGACCAACCCTAAAAAAGCCTTGGAGAAAATGATGCAACCAGGCACAAAGGTTTCCCTATACTGTTACTTGCCTCAGCGCCGTGCTCTGTGGAAGGCGTGACGCAACCGGCAATAAGGTTTGGGGCGAAGCCGGAGTGTATTTCCGCATGCAAGGCTTGGAGGGAATAGCTGTGACGCGCAAAAACAACCATCCTGCTCTGCCGAGAGCCTTGTCTGACTTCAGCAGGTCGATTTGGCTCAGGCACAAGGCAGCCGCTGAGGTGGTGCAGTACTGCAAGAATTGCCTTCTGGTAGTATTATTCATTGTCTATTCCCTCCAATCTTTGCATGCGGTTGCTGATGGCATAATTATATGAAGGTTGGAAATTAGAGGACCAAGTACCTGTATTAAAGGAAAAGTAAAGAGGTAGTTTTTTTCACACACAGAAACACGAAAGGGGGGATGCATTGGACATTATGCAGTGATCTGGCCTTTCCTTAAGAGAAAAGAAAGGCTAAAGTTTAAAATGTGAGAAGTTTTTGGAAAGGAGGGTTTTAAATGGATGTAACTAGAAGAGATTTTTTAAAGATCTCTGGTGCGGCCACTGCGGGCCTGATGCTGGGCAGCGTCTTTGACCTGATGCCCATAAAGGCTTACGCAACGGCAAATCCGCCTGAATGGGATACTGTGGTTGCCAGCATCTGTCCTTATTGCGGATGCGGATGCGGTGTCTTGGTTGGGAGCGATAGCGGCGGTCTCATAACCTACGTGCAAGGCGACCCGGACCATCCCATAAACCAGGGCGCACTATGCAGCAAGGGTGCAGCCTCTGTGCAACTCTGCACAGTGGACGGCCAGGTAAATCCAGAGAGAGTACAGCAACCATTGAGGCGTTCGCCCGGTAGTTCAACCTGGACTCCGATAGACTGGAATACGGCAATGACTGAAATTGCCGGACTGATAAAAGCTGAAAGGGAGGCCAACCTACAAAAAATGGGAGACGCGGGAGTGGGTGAAGATGAGTCTACATATGTCAATAGACTTGAGACCATTGCTGCTCTGGGAACGGCAAAGGACACCAACGAGGAGTGTTATCTGTTTACAAAGCTGATGAGGGCCCTGGGTATCGTGTACCTTGAGCACTGCGCCCGGGTCTGACACTCTGCCACTGTTGCGGCTCTGGCAGAGTCGTTCGGAAGAGGTGCAATGACCCAGCATTGGATTGACATAAGAAACGCCGATGTGGTCATGATTATCGGAAGCAATGCCGCCGAAAACCACCCCATGTCCTTCAAGTGGGTTCAAAAGGCCATCGACAAAGGTGGAACCCTTATCAGTGTGGACCCCAGGTTTACCAGGAGTTCGTCAAAGGCCCATCTGTTTGCGCACATGCGCTCAGGAACGGATATTGCCTTTATCGGCGGGATCATCAATTATGCGCTTCAAAATAATCTGTATAACGAAAAGTACGTCAAGGAATGCACCAACGCGCTTTTTAAAATCAACACTGGTTTTCAGACATGCGCTGAGGGTGATCTTGGTGTATTTTCCGGATTGGACAAAACCGGTGGAGGTACCCTTTTTGGTCACGATGTTGACTGCAAGTATAACAAGAGTACCTGGGCCTACCAGGGGACCGCAGGTCCTCCTTTTGTTCCCGTTCTGGCCGCAGACCTCAATGACCCGGACTGCGCGTTCCAGCTTCTGAAAAAGCAGTTTGCTCCATATACCATCAATCAGGTGTGCGAAATTACCGGATCAGATCCCGTTGTGTATGAGCAGATCTGCCAGGCCTATTGCGCGACCTATCCTGATGACAAGTCGGCCACCATCATGTACGCCATGGGTACGACACAGCATACCGTCGGAACCCAGAATGTGAGAAGCTATGCCATTCTTCAGCTCTTGCTGGGAAACATCGGTGTGGCCGGCGGCGGCATCAATGCCCTGAGGGGCCAGGACAACGTCCAGGGCTCCACCGACATGTGCATACTGGAGCATATCCTGCCAGGATACATCAAACAACCCACCGGAATGGACGTGGACATGGCTACATTCATAGCCAACTGGGCTGACTCAACAAAGATCATCGAGCCGGCTCATGACTACACGGTGAATGGAACACCTGGTACGGACCCCGCCAGTTCCTACTGGTGGCAGCACGGGGAAAAGTATATGGCAAGCCTGATCAAGGCGTGGTGGCCCACCGAGGATCTTGTTACTGGGTACAACCGACTGGCGAAGAAGGTGAGTGGCAAGAACTACAGCATGCTCTCGATCTTTGATGCCATGTATCATAGTGAACTCAACGGGTTCATCTGTGACGGGGAAAACCCGGCCGTCAGCGACCCCGACAGCAAGCATGTGAGAGCCGCCCTGAGAAACCTTCAGTGGATGGTGGTCATAGACCCCTTCAAGTCGGAGACGGCTCGCTTCTGGGAGTTTGACGTGGATGGGAACCCCCTTACAACTACACAGATGGCGGCTATTAACACTACAGTCTATTTGCTGCCGGCCGCCGTTGCCTATGAAAGGGCAGGCTCCAGGAGCAATAGCGGCAGGTGGGCCCAGTGGCACTGGAAAGCCGCCGAGCCGCCGGGGGTCGCAAAGGATGACCTTGTGATCATAACAGAGCTTGGTCTGGAAATTCAGGCCCAGGAAGCTGCCAGCCCGGGAATATACCCGCAGCCAATTACAAACCTTAACTGGCCTTATTTCAGTTACAACTCTGCGGACGATGCACAGACGAGAGCGGAAAAGGCCGCCATGGAAGTCAATGGTTATTATCTGAATCCAGATGGCACCATTGACACAACCGTCAACCCGAGCGGGCTGGTTCCCAAGTTCACCCTTTTGACGACGACCGGTACAACCTGCTCCGGCAATTGGCTCTATTGTGCCCAATTCGTTGACCCCAGCAGCACTGATGGTTTTGAAACAGCAAATCCGGGTATGTTTGCCGCAACTGTTGGAAACAGGATGGCAAGGCGCCATTGCCCAGATGCTCCCAATGGAGGGCCTTTGGCCGATCCTTCATACCCGAACATAGGCCTTCATTCTTACTGGTCGTGGTGTTGGCCCCTAAACAGGAGGATCATCTACAACCGGGCCTCCACATATCAGAGCGACGGCGGGGCCAATGGTAATGCAGGCGCTCCGCTGGCTCCGAGCAAGTACGTTATGAGGTATAATGGCGGATGGAAGGGCGATGTACCCGACCATGGCGCGGCACCAGGGGGCGTGTACCCCTTTATCATGCACAAGGAAGGCCATGCGCACCTGTTCGGCCCCGGCCGTGCAGAAGGCCCATTTCCTTCGCACTATGAGCCCATAGAAAGCGTGGTGGCAAACCCCATGGGCAATTACCAGGTAAACCCGATCGTTCATATTTATGATGGCGCCGTGTTTACGGATGGTCTGGCGCCTACGCCCGAGTTTCCAATTGCTGCTACTACTTACAGGCTGACCGAACATTGGCATACGGGCTCCATGACGAGAAACCTGCCATGGTGCAACCAAGTTCAGCCCGAACCATTTGTCGAAATGAGCGAAGAGCTTGCGGCTCTCAAGGGGATCAATAATGGAGACCCGGTAAAGGTAAGCTGCGCCAGAGGTGATATCAGCGTAAAGGCATGCGTTACCAAGCGCTTCAAGCCGTTTCAACTGAACGGTCAGACGGTTCATCAGGTAGGCGTTATTTGGCACTGGGGATATGCGACCCCCAATCCGGGTGACAGCGGAAATGTGCTGACGCCTTTTGTGGGTGATGCCAATACAAGGATTCAAGAATCCAAGGCATTTTTGGTTAACATAGAAAAGGTGGTACCATAAGAAAGGAGGTGGTTCTGAATGGCTAAGATAGCGATGATGATTGATACTTCAAAGTGCATAGGTTGCAAAGCTTGCCAGATTGCGTGCCAGCAGTGGCATTCAAAGCCGGCCGAGGACACCTCCTTTACGGGGAGCTATCAGAATCCCGAGGATTTGTCAGGCGCCAGTCTCAATGTGGTCAAGTTCATTGAGGTTGGCAACAATGGCGATTTGAGGTGGCTGTTCTTCCCGGATCGATGCCGTCAGTGTGTGGACCCTTACTGCAAGGACGCATGCCCGCTGGGTGCGATTAAGCAACATCGCATGGGATTCAGCGGGGTTAACGAGGCACGATGTGATCCGTCGAAATGCCAGATGGAGTGTCAGACAGCCTGTCCGTTTAAGACCGGCTCTCCAACACCAATGGGGATTCCCCGGGTCGGGTATATGAAGGACGGTGAATTGCAGGACACAAAAGCGCAGAAGTGCGATTTCTGCTATGATCGAATATTTAATCCGACGCTAAGGGGTGCCGATGATTCTGCGGGTATTCCGAACTTTGACGGAGAGTTTGTCAATTCCAGAAGACCGGCTTGTGAGCTTTCATGCCCGACCGGCGCCATAAGGGCCGGCTACGCCGAACAGATAATATCATGGGCCAAAGCAAGGATAAGATACCTGAAAAACAACGGATATCCTAATGCCACCGGGTATCCGGGATTGTATACCCATGTGGTCTGGGTGCTTACAGAGGATCGCTCTGTGTATGGACTCTGAAAGATGCCCAGCTATGGTACTGCCCCAATACGGGGCAGTACCATAGCAAAACCGAACCTGTGGGGGCTTCGCCCCAATTGCAATTGGAAGATTGGACACGAACCGAAGCTTTACGCACATGATGGGTGAGTCGTCCTGGTTCCAACACTTCAGTATTTTTGAGGAGAAAATATGGCCGCGGGAAAAGAAATTTCAAGAAAGAAAACGGAAAGTTCAAATGCCGGCTTGCGCAAGGTGAGCATGAGAATAGATCGTGTTGCAAAAGAAAGGCCGAGTCACAAAGAGGTCCTTGAATTTCTGAAAGGGGTTGTCACGGAGCAGTTTAAGATAAAGCCGGGAATTAAAACCCACTCGGTCCACATGGATGAAAAGCTGATCAAGACGAAGAGCGCGGAAGGATTTCCTCTTGTGGATAAGGGCGACCTGAAGCTGGACGTAGCCTCGGCTACAAATCTGTTTGAAAGATTGTGCAATGTCTTGAAGCGCAATACCAACGTTTCCGCAGATGTTGAAAAAATAGAGCAGGTCATAAGTCGCAAGGAGCTGAATCTTGATGAGTTGTTCAAAAAGACGGCTGCCAAAGATGCAGAATATGTAGCCGGCTTGGCCGACAGGCTGAACCTAAAAGGAGAAATCATCTCTTTTTTAGCTGAAAACAGTCTGCAGCCTATTTTTGAGGCGTACGCGGACGAGCTCAAGGGCCATGTGGATCAGGAAACGTGGCAGCGTGGCTATTGTCCTATCTGCGGATCAAAGCCAGTGATGGCGGAACTCGTAGGCGCTGAAAGGAAGAAATTTCTTATTTGTTCGTGCTGCGGTTACGAATGGCGATTCATGAGAACCAAGTGCCCCTTCTGTGAAAATGAGGAGCCGAAGGGGTTCAAGTATTTCTTTACGGAAAAAGAAGGAAGAGCATACCGGGTGGAAACCTGTCAGAACTGCAAGAAATATATCAAGACCGTGGATACCGAGGAGCTAGGCGAGGAGGTTATCCCTTCGGTTGAAGATATGGGCACGCTGTATCTTGACGTCCTTGCAAAAAAGGAGGGTTACGAAAGGGAGGTTCATCCATTAGGTTTCAGTATAGAAGATCTTGAGTAGAGCGAGGCCGCCTGTGTGGCCGATGCACTTTAGACCATATCAGCTTCACCTCTTAGTGTTTGATCTTTGCTTCCACGTTTGAGCCTTTCAACTTGAAGGGGCAAACAGGATCAGCCCTGTTTCGACTAAAGTATCTCTTGTAGAAATACCTTCTCCCACCGCAGATTATTTTTCTTTCCCTTCCTGCAACGATCTGAAAATATCCCGCAATAACTGTTGATGTCCTATTTTGGCGGCATGGCGTTTTGCCCTTTCCCCGTTTGTCGTGTCCATCACATTGCTCAAAAGTGGAATTTTTTTCCGCAAAATATAACATTTATTATCCATATTCTAGGCTAATTATTTGCATGGTGTCACGTAACTATTCAGGAATTGGGGAAATATGACAATCGCTTAATTTTGCACAATTTTTGCAGAGCGTAAAGTGTAAAGTGTAAAGAATGACCAACAATTGATAAGTTTGATCTGCCCGCCCCGTGGTTGGTCCAGGCTGCACTGATGGCGGCTATTATTGCGTTGGCAGTGATTTCGAATAAGACACGAGGTTCGATGGAATAGGTTGAAAAGGTCTGGGCCGTACAACAAGTTCACCCGGGCGGTCGTTGGAATCGGCTTTCTGGGTCTCTTAGCCTATTTCCTTCAAGGCAAACGCGTCAAACCATACAGCCCCCTGGCGGCGTCTCTTTCCAAGGCGGCAATCGTTGACCATTTAAGCATTGAATGGCCTCATCCGGCCTTTGTTAAGGAGTGCACGTCCGTACTGGAAGGGGCGGGATATCAGGCGGACTACTATAAGGGTGAACAGGTCACGGTGGAATTTTACAGAAATCTACCGATCCACGGATACAAATTGATCCTCCTCAGGGTACATTCAGCCTACATACACAAGTATCTGTCTCTGGCCATGTTCACCTCCGAACCATACAGCAAGGAAAGGTATGTCTATGAGCAGCTTCGCAATCGGGTGGCGTCCGGTTACATTGAGCCGTATCACGAGGGAGACAAACGCTACATGGTGATCACCGACAAATTCGTCCGATTCAGCATGGAGGGGTCCTTCGACGGCACGGTCATTATTATGATGGGATGTACGGGCATCAAGAGATGTGCGGCCACGGCATTTTTACACAAAGGGGCCAAAGCATACATCGGTTGGGACGGCATTGTGTCCGCGCGCCACACGGACAGGGCGACTGTGCAGTTACTGAAACACCTTTTGGTCGAAAAGCAAACCATAGGCAACGCGTAACACAGACCATGAAGGATGTAGGACACGAGCCCCGATACAAAAACATGCTCCTGTATTGGCCGATAAAAGCTGGAAATTATACCGTTCTCACGCCCCGGAACGGGGTTGAGAAGGTTGCCCTGAAATAGGCAGGATAAGTCACCCGAATGTTTACGCCAAATATGGTTTGTCCATTATTCTTTTTTGCCCGCTCGGACGCACGTCCGAAGCGTGTGAAGGGGGGAGAACAATGAAAAAACGTCCACTATTGCTCTTAGCGCTTTTACTGGTTTCCGGTGTGGGTTTCACAGGCATCCTTGATATTCACGCCCAGGAAGTTGGGGCACATAACGGCTATTGGTGTTTCGATTGTCATCGTTTTGCAGATGACAATACAAACCTCAAGTGGGTAGCCGAAGAGATTGTACTGATTCCTGGTCCCGGCTCGGTTTCCCCTGTATATCTGAACTTGACCGGCCCAAACTCTCTGGCCGACGGCGACAGCACGTACGACGGGGCGTGTGAGGTCTGTCATACACAGACCGCCTACCATCGGAATAACAGCGGGGGGGACCACTCCCATTATGCGGGCGAATATTGCACTGAGTGTCACAAGCATTTTCAGGTCACCATGTTTGCCCCAACCTATGTAGGCCCTCAATCCCACGAGACCCATCTGTCGGATCCAAAAGGCCCTGAGATCACTGCATGCACGGAGTGTCACAGCTCCAGCACTTACTCGCTGTTTGCCGATGGCAAAGATCTGGCCAACACCGATGTTTGCAATCCCTGCCACAGCAAAGATGGGTCCGCCTTTGACGGGGTGGACGATCTAATAGTCGGAGCTAAGCCCAATTGGGAGCAGGGAATCTACGAAGCCGATGGTTCCGACTTGAAATCAGGAAAAGAGAATTGGTGTGCCACGTGCCATGATGGCGGGATGTCCAATGTGAAAGGCGTGGAGGCCCCGAATGTGATGGGAGATAACGTAGGCTATGGCTACAACGTATCCGGCCACGGACACCACGCTGTTCTTTGCAAGGATTGCCACGATCTTACGGTTATGCACACAGATGGCGACGCCAGAACCTATTCGGCCGCAGCGGACAACTACAGGTCTGGCTATAGGCTCAGCGAAAACATGGCTGTGCCACGCAATGGCGAGATCCATCCGGAAGCCTTCAGGCTCTGTACCAATTGCCACGTATATACAGATATAACCGGCTCCACAAGCAACTTCAGGGATGACGGGAAAGGAATGCAGTTTCATGAGATGCACCTGAATTTGTGGCCCGCCCTCTTTGCTTCGGACTCCGACTTTGATGGTGTTGGGTGCAACACGGGCACTTGTCGGGATTCCGCCATGACGTGCATAAATTGTCACAACGTTCATGGTCCGCCTAACGGCGCGATGATCCGCCATGGGGAGCTTATCAGCACCCCAGGCACGACCGACAAAGTGCCTGCCTTAGATTTCCGCTGGTACAAGGCCGATGGGGTTACCCAGACAGCGGTCCTTGGGGAAAGTCGTTATGGGGGCCTTATATGTGGAGTGATGCCGGATGCTTCGGTCAACCACGTATGCTCTGGTTGCCATCCGACAGAAGAGCTAAAGTGGTATCGAAGCCCAGCAGGTGCTCTTGGGGTGTATCTTGACGCTGTGTGGACCAGCAATCTAAGTAACGTAACAAAGACGGTATTTGCTCCCAATGAGAATATCCGTTATCATGCGCGTTTTACGCTCGTCGGCCCAGGCTCATACTTTGTTAAGGTGGCAAAGTCCGGGGCAGGGAACACCTCGTCGATGCCCGGAACCGATTGGGTAACCAAACTCTACAAGCAGGGTACTGTTTCTTCTGGTACTTACGAGATAACCTGGGATAAGACCATTCCAGGAGAGGCCACCCCCGATTCACCGGCCAAGCTCTTGATTCAGATTGGCATGTTTGATACGCCGGGCGGAACCCTGCTTAGCACGGACAAAAAGATCTCGACTTTCAGTATTGCGAGTGCGCCATAGAGCAGTAAGACATAGGTAGTGGCTGAATTGAAACAAATCGGCGCGTGAAACCTCTGGGCCGCCGGGAACTCTCAGACGGAAGGCGGAGTCATCATGGCTCCGCCTTCTGCTGCCATCGATACCGTGTTCCGGGCAAGGAACTCAAACATGGACCGGCAAGAATGATTACTGCCGTCGCTTCGGCGCATTCTCCTTTAGCCATTCCTCATCTTCCTGTTGCTGTGGCAATCCCTCATCTTTGTCTAACCATCCCTCATCTTGCTCCGGCCAACCTTGGCCTTTCTCAGACCATCTTTCCTCGCCCTTTAACCTACCTTCGCCTTTCTCTAACCATTTTTCATCTCCTTCCGACCAACTCTCATCCTTGTCCGGCTTACCCGGCCATTCCTCGTCCTGTACCCGTTGTTTTTCCATTGGCTGCTCTTGTACCGGCTGTTCTCCCACTGCCTGTTCTTGTGCCGGCTGCTCGTTTTCACAGGAAATATTGAGCAAAGATACGGAAATGATGAGAATTAGAGTCAAGAAAAGCATTTTGATGTTCATATATTACCTCCTTCTATAATATATAATAATGTCGGTTAATGCCCCACAACGTCTCTCAGGCAGCACGAGATGTGGGTCCACAGACAACGTAAAATGCACGGTTCCTCGCCAATGGCGTTATCACGTGCATTTTACAGCCTAATATCTAATATCTCCTATATCATAGTATTTCATCAAAAGAATCATTTTTCAAACAAAAATGAACGCAATGTACTCGGTTTCACTCCCCTGAAATGGTGCATAAAAGCTGTCTGAATACGATGTCGCACATCATGATTCTCTCTACAACGAGTAACGTTTTGTTCCCTGATGTGGTATTTCCTTGCCAAATGTGTAACCTTTTTTACCTGGTCTGACGGTATCGTGCCAGGACAGGCTGAGATAACTACTTAAGAATGAAGAAAAAAAAATAAAGATCAAAGCGAAACGAAATTTGGCATGATTATTGCCACTTCACAGCCAACAGCGCACGCGTCGTCACCCAACCTCTGATCTAGCCACATTCAAATGGAGAAAAACCTCAAAATGTGCCTACGTGGCTCCCAATAGGACGTGCTCCGTTCTATTGGAAGCCTGAACTATAACTCCCTCTCTCTTACAACTTAGCTTTCGTGGCTTGTAGAAATCCTGGTAACAATTTAGGTCTTTGAAAAGACGGTCGTTGGATCTCCCTGAAATCCATTTGTTTCATAAGGCTGAAGTGATACAAATCCTGAAATCCTATTGGATGTCGCACCTGGTCATGGCGAGTCATTGGAACGGAAAGGAGGTGAGGTATGCAGGTCTAAGCGAACCCTCTTGGCACGGTGCCGGATGGCCGTGTCCGCGGTGAAAGGAGGAGTAAAAATGCATAAGAAGTTAGTATTTATATTGGCGGTGATTTGCGTTCTGGCGTTTGTCGGATCAGCCCCGGCAGGGCCGCCTGCTGGCACAAAATGGATGATTACATATGACGGGTATCTGGAAAAACTTACTGACCCCGGTGGCATAACGACCATGTCAGCAGATACCCTTATCGTGGTGAACAACAGCCACCCAGCGGCAGGTATGGCTGCCTTGATCGATGTTTTTGACAAAAAGGGGAATAAGGTCAACGATACACCGCTGGGACTTCTCAATGGCGGGGCCATATGGCCGAATAACATAATACCCGCTGATGCCTATGGCTGGATTACCCTCGGTATGATCGTGGCTCGGGACACAGCTGATCCTTGGGGATTCCCGGGCGCAGAGAAGTTTTCTTTCAGGATATACACTAACCCCTCCACACCCCCGGTTGTTGAGGTCAAACAGGTCATTTACTCCGGGCCCACGGAGAAACCTCCGGGAGAACTCATCTGGCAGACTCAATATTTTAGGACATGGTGCGAGACGTCCCTAGGCGGATTGAACGGTACCGGCGTTGTCTTGAAGAAATAGGAGTAGCTGAATCTCAAACAAAGAGGCAGGTTGCTCTTGAAACCCTGCCTCTTTGTGCGAGGTGGTACAGGCCGCACTGGTGCTGTCACAGACAGCCGCCTCAATGATCTGCCAAACGAATCAACACCCTTCCACTTCAAAGGATCTCCGAGTTCCTACTGCGTAGGGGAAATCTGATTCAGGCTGACCTTGCCAGGGATATCCATTCTTCTAAGCCTCGTGTTAGCCCCCATTTTCTCACAAGCGGAAAATTTCTGCTCAATATGTGACTTTAGTTGCCCATATGGGCGATGTGATTTGTGATAAAGTGTCGGCTAACTATTCGGACATAAACAAAAAAACATAGGTATTTAAACCTGGCATAATATGTGATATATGTTGACCTGACAAGCTGGCCTTGTGCGGTCAGCTTGAGTGAAACACGTCTATATCCCAAGCACTAACAAGGAGGTTATTGTCTACCATGATGAAGCATTCAGCAATCTTGATTAGGTCGCTTGTTTTGGCTGCCTTGTTAGCCTTGATCTTTGCCAGCGAGACATACGCTTATATAGATCCGGGGACCGGGAGCTATATCATTCAGTTGGTCATAGCCGCCTTTTTTGGAGGATTGTTTGTACTTAAGGTGTCCTGGAAAAAGATTAAGACCTTTTTTGGAAATCTATTCTCCACAGCGAAGAAGAATTAAGGTGTCAAGGACCACCGGAGACATTCCGGGCTCATTTCGAGACCCGAGCGGCTTCCTCTTTTATCGAGATGGCTCGATTTACCGTCAAGTTAACAATACGTACAAAGATAATTATGATCACTTTAGGAATTCTGGGCTTTATCAAGCACTTGTGGATGCTGAATTACTGATCCCTCATGATGAAGCGAATATCTCGTATGCAAGGTCCGATAAAGCGTACAAAGTAATAAAGCCTGAATTGTTACCGTTCATCTCGTATCCATACGAATGGTGTTTCAGCCAATTAAAAGATGCAGCTTTAACTACACTTAAGATTCAGAAGACATCGCTCGACTTCGGAATGTCTTTGAAAGATTGTAGTGCTTACAATATTCAGTTCAGTAAAGGTAAGCCCATATTGATCGATACACTGTCCTTCGAAAAGTACCGTGAGGGAGAGCCTTGGATTGCTTATAGACAATTCTGTCAACACTTTCTTGCGCCCCTGGCATTGATCGGCTATAGGGACGTTCGGCTCAATCAATTGTTTCGAGTTTACCTGGACGGAGCTCCCTTGGATTTGGCAAGTTCACTTCTGCCGCTTCGCACCTATTTCAGCTTCTCCTTGCTCTCTCACATTCATCTTCATGCAAAAAGCCAAAAATTTTTCGCTGATAAAGCTGTAGATACAAGAGGCCGAAAAATGGCTCGCTTGTCGTTCCTTGGTCTCGTCGAGAGTCTAGAATCTACGATTAGGAAAATTACGTGGCAACCCAAAGATACCCAGTGGGGGGATTATTACGATCAGACCAATTATTCTTCAGACGCGTTTGACCACAAGAAACAGGTTGCCGCTGAATTCTTGGACAGCATTAACCCGGAAAGCGTCTGGGACCTGGGTTCAAATGTGGGGATCTTCAGTCGTATTGCCAGTGGCAGAGCAATACCGACTATCTCTCTCGATATTGATCCCGCTGCTGTGGAAAAAAATTATCTGGAATGTACCAGGGAGGGAGAATCGAACATTCTTCCTTTACACATTGATTTAACAAATCCAAGCCCAAGTATTGGCTGGGAAAATCAGGAAAGGATCTCTCTTTTTGAACGCGGTAACCCAGATACTGTAATTGCCCTTGCTTTAGTTCATCATTTGGCAATTTCTAACAATGTGCCGCTCGGTAAACTCGCCGACTTCTTCAATAACATTTGCAATTCACTTATCATCGAATTCGTCCCCAAAAATGACTCCCAAGTACAAAGACTTCTATCAACCAGAGAGGATGTTTTCCCCGATTATACACAACACATTTTTGAGAGGGAATTCAGTAAATACTTCACTATAGAAGATTCTGTCGAGATCAGAGATTCCCAAAGAACCATGTACCTAATGGGAAGGCGGAAAGCAACATGAAAAAAGTATTCACCGTCCACCCATTCCTATTTGCGCTTTATCCTATCCTACATCTGTACAGCAAGAACATTGAGCAGGTATCTTTCTATGTGATATTGTTGCCCTGTTTGGTTCTCGTCCTGGCAACTTTCTTTCTCTTGCAGTTAGGAAGAATTTGTTGTGCGGATAAACAGAAGGCCGCTTTTTGCGTATCAAGTTTTCTAATCTATTTTTTTTCCTACGCAGCAGTCCGCTCTTTGATAATGTTTGAAGTAGCGGGGTTCAAGCTTTACAGACACAGATACTTCATTATCATCTGGACACTGGTTTTCCTGGCGGTACTTCTCATTTCACTGAGATCGCGTCTTGACTACAACAATGTGACGAGGTTCTTCAACATTTTTGCTTCTGTTCTGATTCTGTTCCCGCTTATCGGTATCGTGAGTCACCAGTTCAAGAAATCTTTGTTTGATCGAAAAAACATGAAGTTCGAACCTGATCAATACAGCAGTCATTCGTTGCAGACGGATAATCTGCCGGATATTTACTACATAATACTGGACGGATATGGCAGAAATAAGGATCTGAAGAGGTATTTGAATTTTGATAATGCTGAGTTCATCGCATACCTGCGTGATAAGGGTTTTTACGTCGCAGACCAGGCTCACAGCAACTATGCGTGGACGAGTCTATCTTTGGCATCAACTTTGAACATGCAATACCTTCCACCTAAGGCATCCGAGAAGGCCAGCGGAGTATTTCAGTTAGACGATTCTATATCGGACTATGACAGGATGGTAGACAATAGTGTAAAAAGTACTCTTCAAGGCATAGGCTACGAGTTTGTCGATATTTCTACTTGGAATAGGCCTTTAGGTACTATCAGACTGAATTCCTATGATTTTTACCTCCACGTATTGAGGATGACTGTTTTGGCTCGGCCATTGGTGCACAATTACTTGGCGGGGAAGCTTAAACGCGGCCAGATTCTGGAAAGGTTCAATGATCTAAAAAAAGTGCCGGGTAGAACGCAGCCAATCTTTGTGTATGCCCACTTCATGATCCCTCACCACCCGTACGTTTTCGATGAGAACGGTAATTTGCCACCGTTTCAATCAAGGGTCGCCCAGATAACCTCCGAAAAGGATCTGTACTTGGGTCAGTTGATCTTTGCAAACAAAGAGACACAAAAAGTGATTGAAAGCATTCTGTCCAGGTGTGAGACAGAGCCAATTATAGTTATTCAGGGCGATCACGGTGCTTACGAACTGGCGGGTGGAGACATAGATAATCAAAGACTAAGAATGGGCATCTTGAGTGCTTATTATTTGCCCGAGACTTGCAAAGAACTATTGTATGATAGCATAACACCGGTAAATACGTTTCGTGTAATACTCAATTGCTGTTTTGGTGCAAGCTACCCACTGTTGCAAGACAAAATCTATTTTTCCACCTTTGAGAATAAGCGCGACTTGACAGACGTGACGGGTGTGATGCAGGAATAACCTAAGAGCATCTTGTTTTTCTTTTCCTTCCGAAATCCCTTAGATGCCCCATGACAGCTTTTGCCCCCCTGAGTAAATAGTCCATATCTTCCCATGAACGCATGTTTACAATGCGTCTTAAGATAAACCTGGGCGTGAGAAAGGCCTTGTAGATACCTTGGCACATGTCAACCACCTCTGCGGGCCTCATATCGGGCGTTTTGAAAACCGGTTCGGTCATATCAAAACGATCGTAGTTTGTTGGATCAAATCTAAACAGATCCTTATCCATTCCGTATCGGTAAAGGGGAGTGCCGGGATAGGGTACAAGCATGGTCGCCTGAAGCATCTCTGCATCTCCGTCGGCCATGAGCTTTCTAGCCAAATCCATAGTCCTTTTTGCATCCTCTTTTGTTTCCCACGGATAGCCGACGATCACTGTGAGATGGACGTCTATTCCCGCCCTGGCGGCATTTTTACATCCCTTCACGATCTCTTTGACCTTGTATCCTTTTCGGATCTTGATGAGGGTCTCATCACTGGCAGACTCCAAGCCGGCCTTCACCTTTCTGAAGCCGGCCTTCTTCATCAGTTCCGGTACTGCCGGGTCTAGCATGTAGTCAAATCTCATGTTGCAGGAAAATAGAACCTCTCTATGGTAGCCCCTTTCGACCATTCCCTTACAGAAAGTCTTGAGCCATTTTCCTCCGGGGAATGTTCCCGTGTCGTCAAAGATCTCTTTTGTCCCAAATTCATCGATCAGGCAACCAATCTCATCCAATAGACTCTCAGGGCTTCTGGTTCTAAAGGAAGGATAGAGGGTTGTCCATGAGCAGAAGGTACACCTGGCCCAGGGACAATCCCTGCCAACCATGGTATACATGAAAGGAAGGCGCTTTTTCCATTTCTCCCCATACAGGTGTGCTTTGGTAAGCCTTCTGTCGATGAAGGGGAGTTTATTTAAGTCGAAATCGAGTCTGAACTTCCCTGTGCTCTTGACTTCATCTTTCTCTCTGTACCAGATACCGGGCGGCAAATCGTCGCCGTCCCTCAGGTGTTTAGCAAGTGCAAGCATGCATATGTCGTAATTTCCGCCTGTTATTATATAGTCAACAGGCGACTCCGTCATTGACTCTTCCGGCTTGGCAGTAACATGATCTCCAAACAGGACCAGTTTTGATTCGACACCCTTGGCCCTTAAGTCTTTGGCAAGGTCCCACAGCCTTTTCACAATGGGGGTTTTCGTTTCAAAGGCTATTATGTCAGGCTTTTCGGTATAGATGTTCCGGAGAAACTCGTCAAAACTCCGGCCCTGAGCAATGCAGTCATCCCAGACTACTTCAAAGCCTTCTCGATCCAACAGTGTAGCTGCCATTGCAGATACAAGCGGATATATGAAGGAACCCACGTGGTACCACTGGAATTGTCTGTTTTGTGTCCACATGGGGCTCCCTTTATCGCGAAAGGGCGGGTAGCTGATAAAAATCTTCATTATAAAATTTCTTTTCTTTCAGTCTTGATCCACTGCTTGCCGATTCTAAAAAAGTATCCCCAAATGACGGTCTTTACTCTCCATATCATAAAGAAAGGTGCATACATGAGATTTGTATATGTTTTCCAATTCGCTTTAGCTATGACCAAACCGACCAGCACATAGGCGCCAAGCCCTGAGACAATGGTGAACCAGATTGTTGAAAGGATATTAAATCCGCGAAATGAAGTAGCCATGAATAACCCAAACAGGGCGAAAGAAAGGATCAGGAAGAGTGCAAAGGGAGGAATAAGAAGTTCCATAGCCGTATCCAGATAACTTACATCCCTGTTTCTGATTGCCTTCTTGAGAAGCGGAACGAGATACCTGTTTCTGAGCTGAAATCTGCCAATATCCCACCGCGAGCGCTGTATTCTGGAATTCTTAAATGTCTTGGGAATCTCGGCAAAGACCCTTGCCTCAGGTGCGAAAGAGACCTTTATGCCATTAAGATGCAACATCACGGCATATTCCAGATCCTCGACGATTGAAGTGGCATCCCACCCAAACCGGCTTACAACCTCCTTTGAGAAGCACATTCCATTTCCCAGCAGGTTGCTCGACCAACCCATTCTGGTTCTACCTTTGTACTTAAGGTTTCTACTCAAGGCAAAACCAAGATACGAAAGGCTTGCCATAGGGGATCCCTCCGGATTGATCACATCATAATACCCCTGAATTGCCATTTCGCCTTTCGCTATCCTGCTGTCCATTGCCCGCAGAAAACCAGCTTCCGCAATAGTATCGGCATCAATTATGACAAAAGCGTCATAGTCATCAAATTCGTTTCCTTGTTGCAAATACTCAAAGGCCCACTGAAGTGCAAATCCCTTGCCCTTTCTCTCATTGTCCTTCCTCTCAAAGGATCTAACCCCGTATTCCCGCGCCACTTGAGCAGTTTCATCTATACAGTTATCCGCTATTACAAATGTTTTACAAAGACCCTGGGGGTAATCCATATTTCTGATGCTTTCCAAGGGGTTTTTGATGATTTCGGCCTCATTATGGGCCGGGATCAGAATAGCAAATCTTGTTGCGGGCTTTAGGGAAAGGCTGTGTTTCTTCACGGGTAAGAGACTCTGGACACCGAGAAAATAAAGATAAGCAATGCCGGAGATTAATAATCCGCCAACCGTCCAGAAAAAAAAATCAATTACGGCCACGAGCTTCTCTCTTGTCCCGTTCTTGACAAAACCTCCAATGAAACACATACCACATAAACAAGAGGTTGCCGACAAGGTAACGCTGGCATAGACGCCTTGGCTCCGCCAACAATCTGCAAAGCCATTCAAATCCATTGTCTAATAACCATTGAGGCCCCCGGGGCAGTCGACCTGAGAGAAAATCGAATAAAGCCCCGACCCCCCAGATCACGCGGGCGTTAATCCGGCCAAAATGTTCTTCTATCCACTTCTCTTGATACGGGACCCCCATACCAACCATCAGGATGTGGGGGTTGGTTCTGTTAATTTTCTCTATTATCTTGCCATGTTCCTGTGGTTGAAAATATCCGTCATGGGCGCCCACAATTTTGAGTTTTGGGTTGTTCTGTCTTAGACTTTCCGCCGCAGCTTCCGCCACTCCGGGTCTGGCGCCCAAAAAAAATATCCTAAGTCCCTTTTCGGCAAAAAGGTTGAAAAATGCCGGCATAAAGTCGGCAGCCGTCAACCGGCCGGGCAAATAATGACCTGACAGCTTAGCTCCCCACACAAGGCTCATCCCATCAGCGTATACCAAATGGGCATGGCCCAAAATCTTACGATACCTCTCATCCCTTTGCGAAACCACCATACAGTGGGCATTAACGTACATGACCTTGTGTGACTTGTCATCGGCAACAAATTCAATAATCCTGTCAAATAGTCCCTTGGCATCGAGTGCAGCTACGTTAACTCCCATAACACTTATGCTATGTTGACAAGAATTAGTTCGGCCTGACATTACTCCAGATATCCTAACCCTTTCAATCTCTCTGCTATCTTGCGGCTCTCTCCATCCGAATAAGAAACAACTTCACTAGCATTGGCAGCGGAACTGGGTCGTTCATACCTTGGAGAATTGCTCCTCTGAAAATTCTCATCAAATATTTCAGTAAGGACCTTCCCATCCATGTCCTCCGGGATAGGTTGACCAAGCATATAAAGAATCGTCGGGGCAACATCACAGATCCCGGCGCCTGAGATCTCCGCCCCCTTTTTTATGATATCTCCCATAGCCATAAAGATTCCATTGAGCCGATGGGTTCCCACATGTTTGTATTCCGAACAATCAATGTTCATATGTGGTCCGAAGATCGGGCCCTTTTCCTTGCCCAATGTAACTGAAGTATAATAAGCATAATCTTTCCAGCCGATCAACAAATCCGGCGCGTCTTCAAGTTGAGGCCCTTGATATAATTCCTCACGCCTGTATACCTTTTCTATGATCTTCTCGCCAGTATTCGGATCACTCAGCCTGCTCAACCGTTCGATAATCTGATGACGTAAATCTTCATATTCCTTTCCCTGTGCCACAATACCTTTTGGCTCCCGCCCTTTGAGATTAATGTATATGTTTCCATACATCCCAAAGCCATAAGCCCTTGTTTGCTCCCATTCAATGTCTGAGAAGGATAGCATGGATTCCACTTTATCCCTGACGCATCCCATTCTGCTTTCGATAAGATTCTTTGCCCACCTTGGCAAAAAACGCTTTGCAATAAATCGAGCCAGATGCATACCTCTTAGAAAGGGGTCTTGTTTTTTCTCCTTGTATGTCAGAAACCCATTTTCCTCAAGCCACCTGTTGAGAAAAAAAACCCTCCGTATGGGGCCGGAACCATGGTCCGACATGATAATTACTGAGGTGTCCCCGTCCGTGTCCGAAAGGAGTGAACCGACCTGAGCATCGGCATTCTCATAGGTTCTGACCAGAAAATCTTCATGGTTAACATCCTGGTCATTTCGAATCATGTCGTACACAGTTTGGTCCAGATGTTGGTGTGCAACTCGATCGGTGTTGTTGTATACCGTAATGAATAGATCACAAGGGTACTTTGCCATTAGATATTTGCTGATCAGCGTTCTGTTTTCGTCCTCCCTTACAATGTCCTTCCAAAATTTGTCTTGATCAACTCTTCGCCCTACCGGAGAGGCCAAATGTATGTAATAGTGCCCAAATTCCTTCTTTATTTCGTCATAGATCGAATCGGGATAGACAGCCCTGCCGTCTTCGGCCGGGGCGTCCATTCCTGAGAGCATAAATCCGTTCACTTTTTCCGGCGGAAAGGTAAAGGGAACACCTATTGCACCTACTCTCTTGTCGGCTCTACTTAGAATTGAGAATATACTCTCTGCCTTTCTTTTACTGGCATTAACAAATTGTATTTCATATGAATCTTGTTTCCTGCAGATAAAATCGAAGATTCCGTGCTTGCCGGCCTTCTTACCGCTTAGAAACGTGGTCCAGGCCTGAGGGGTAATGGGATGGATGGTCGATTTTAGTTCTCCGTATACGCCATTCTGCATAATCCTCGCCAAATTTGGGAGCTTGCCTCTCTTGATCAAAGGTTCGATAACATCAAACGTAGCGCCGTCTAAGCCGATTACAACGACCCTTGTCTCGTTTGTCTTAAAGGAATTAACCACCTCTATTCGTTCTCCAGAATGCCAAAACCACAATGAATCTCGTCAATGGTTCCTCTCGACTTCAACCATCACCACCCCATAAATTGGAAGATCTAAGACCTTCTCAAAATCTCCAAAACTACTCCCACTGTCTACAATTTCCAATTCCGGACCGGAGCCATAGTAACTATTTGAGTGTTTGCCGTCTATTAAATATACCTTATAGGTATATTCGGAAAAAGGAAGATTGCTAATACTTATTGCGACAGGTTTACTTAAGTCATAATTGGGATTCCTGGGGTCTTTGGCCATCACATAGTACGTCGCCAACACTGATACGTTGTTTTCATCTTTAGTTGCGATGACATAGATGTCATCATCAGGAATATCCACAAAGATTCGCTCTACTTCATTTCCAAGCATTGAAAACAATTTCAAGGCATTAAAACTTGCCTTGGGAATATTTCTTCCATCCGATGTAAATATGCTAAAGGATCCGCCGTACCCATCATCATAATAAAACGGCTTGGTATGAGACAGTCCGTATAAGTTCTGGGCCTCGGTGCCTGAATCGCTTATGTCAATAAGCCCTCTGGTGATATGCGAAGCGCCATAGTGGGTATCGTGCCTTCTGTCCGGAACATAATTTACATTCCACTCGGTCAAGAATAACTCTGTTGCGCTGAATCCCTCCTCGAGTAAGACTCTCCTAAGGTGCGAGCTTGCAAAGGAGTAAGGAAAGCGTATGGCCTCTTGATCCAGTTGTTCAAGGTCTTTCAGGTAATCATAGATATCGCCAATAATAGCATCTATTTGAAAGTCACTGAAGCCTTGTTTCGTAAGGCTGTTTTCGAAACGTCGGCGAATCAAATCTATAGTCAGGGGCTTATGTGGTTCGATCCTACCGAAAATCGACGTCATGGCCTCATCGATGCCATACCAATGCCATGAATAGAAATCTAAGGGCAGATTGTATAATTTTGCATACTTGGCGAGGAGTCTAGTCCACCATATCCCATCTGGAGTGGGGATTATTGCAACGCCTCCTATCTTTCCTGTTTTGGCTTCAGGATCAGCAGCTCTTATACCTTTCACGGTATATTTATAAACTTTCAAGAAGTTCTTCATCACCTGCAGTGTATTATGTCCAAGTTCATTTTGTTCGCACCCGAGGACTGTATCTCCGTTCCGCCTGCAGGGCATTGTCTGCTCATACCAGGTGGAGCCGACATTGGGCTCTCCAAAGATTTCATAGTAATCTATTCCCTCCAGGCCTAATCTCTTAAGCTCTCTTATTGCCGTAAAAACAAGCTTCGCCCATTCCACAAAATCTTTAGGAGGATATTTAGCATAGTTCGGCAAGTTGTTTGTTATGATCCTTTCATCCCGGGAAGTAGACAGCCAGTTGGGTATCCCGTACATCTGGACTATAATCTTGCAACCCTTAGTTTTGGCCAAATTAAGATTTTGTATAAGAACTGTCATATCCTCCGGAGTTACATCGTCTCCTTCCCAAGGAAACCTCGTATAACCTCCTGCTTTCTTTTCAACCTTGTGCAATCTCATTTTAAACCTGTACAAATATGTACCTACCTCCTTAATGAATCGCTCTTGCGCTTCTTTCTGTCCCCAGAAATTGATCCCTCCGGCCATATTCTTCATGGATCCATAACTGGTTGAAGTATCAACAAGAATCGCTGGTTCTTGAGAGTGCACAGCTCCGGGAAAAACCAAAGCCAATATAACAAGTGAAAGTAGAATGCTTTTCTTCAACAAAAACTCTAATAGTGCTATTTTCAACCCCCCTTTTGCCTCCCACAATACTGGACACAAAATGATTATTGCTTGTATCGCATTTCAAGTCGGCCGAGAGACGCGAAAAAAAGCCGTTTGATCTTAACATACCACTCATAGGTTCCGAGCAGACCTGCTTTGAAGTCACAAAGAGACGAAAAATGCGCTGTGCCAACCCTTTTCAGGTCATAAACGTCATCCCTGTTGTAGGCGAAACCAAAATCAAGGCTGCCAAAAGCGCCCAGATATCCACACTCTTTCGCCGCTTGCTGCGTGACATGACTAGTTTCACCGTACGGATGGCAGAAGAAGGCTACCGGTTTGTCCAGTCTTGCCTCTATTGTGCATTTGCTTTTCAAAAGCTCAGTTCTTAGTTGTATTCTTGGCAGCCGTGTCAAATGCGCATGACTGCAACCATGAGATCCGAAGTCAATTCCCCGATCACTCATTTCCTGGATGTCTTCCCAGCTCAGCAGGGGAAGTTCCGGAATGGATTTGTCTTTGTCCCACGTACATGTTCCGCCTATGTAGTCCGTCGGCAGGAATATTGTAGCAGTAAATCCATGATGTCGTAGAACAGGGAAAGCTTCTGTGTAATTGTTTTTGAACCCGTCATCGAAAGTGAGAACAACGGTTTTCTTGTGACCGGCTCTTGCATCCGTGTGGAGGCATTCGACAAGTTCCCGCAAGGAGATGGTATGATACCCGCTGCGCTTGAGATATTCCATGTGTGCCCTAAATTCAGTCGGCGAAACAGAGATGACTGACCGGCTGTCATCCACGGAATGGTATGTCAGGACAGGAATTCCGGCTTTGGGACGGAAGCGACCCAGGAGAACCAAGGTTGTGGACATAAGCCTTTTCACCCCGTATGCTCCAGGTGTCATTTTGTTCAGGAAAAATCTACCCATGCAAAGGATGCTCCGTATCGCTATACGCTGGCACTATGATGTCTGTTCTTGACAGGCTTTGCCATTACCAAAATGTTCAGATTAGTTCGAATTTTAATGGAAAAACCTGTTGTCTTGCCGCTGTCCATAAGCATATTGCCGATCTTACCCATATGTCTACCCAGTTTTCTCAGAATTTGACCAAAATGCCTGATGCCTATCATCTTATAGGTGGGTTCAATTCCGATGACTTCAAATTCCTCTGCGTTCAGCAACTTCCCGAGTGTTTGTGGCGCAAAATAATAGAAATGGCCGGGCACAAAAAGCCATTGAGGTCTTTTTATGAGTCTATGCAAAGGATGCTCTATATTGGGGACTTCTATGACCAACAGTCCATCTGGTTTCAGGATTCTATGAATTTCCCTTAATTCTTTTCTTGGCGAGGGAAGATGTTCCAACACATGAAACATAGCGACAACATCGAAAAAGTTGCTCTGAAAATCGGATTCAGCCAAGAAGCCTGGGAAGACATTTATTCCATATGTTTTCATTGCGTAGTCACTTATTACGAATGATGGCTCTATTCCGTAACACGTCCATCCGTTTTGCTTGGCCATATTCAGAAATGCACCGACGTAACAGCCGATTTCAAGCAAACGGCCTCCTTTCTTATGCCTTTCGATCTGTCTAATGCGGTGATGATAAACTGGATATCTTGCCTCAATCAAATCTGTGAAAGAATCGAGTACTTCGGGAACATCAAACCACTGCCCCGCACGCTCCCTCGGATTCACATATACTAATCCACATTTCTTGCATGTTACAATTCGACCTGCAGCATGCGGCACCATTCTCTTCTCATACAAGGTTTCTGCATCATCGGAGCCGCAAATCTCACACCCTACATATCTTATTGTCTGCAACTTATTCCTTTCCTTGTTGATTGCTGTCTGCATTTCTCTTTGTATAATCTGGTGTAAAGTTCCGCGGTTTCTCGGACCATCCTTTCAATTGAATGTTTGCCCTCGACCAACTGTCTGCCCGCTCTTCCTAACTCATTCCTTAGGGTTACGTCAGAAACCAAGGTCAATATGGCATTTACCAGGCCGTCCAAATCATTTGAAGCAATTAACAGACCGGTTTTGCCGTCTATGACAGTCTCGCCAAGTTGATTAACGTCAGCAGCAATAACCGGCTTTGAAACCGCCATAGCCTCAAGAATTGCCAGCCCTTGACTCTCAGTTATTGAACAGGATACAAAAATATCGATTGTCTTAAGGAAATCTCCTATCTCATTTTGCCATCCGACAAATATCACAGAATCTTCGATACACAAATCCTGTGCAAGCCTCTCCAAGGACTGCCTCAACGGGCCATCACCGACAATAAGAAAGGCTATGTTCTGCACTGAGGTTAATACCCTTTTTGCTGCCTTAAGAAACAGCTTATGGTTTTTTACTTCAACTAACCTTCCGACCGTCCCTACCACCACCTTATCCCGGCCTATGTTTAACTCAAGTTTCGCAGCGGTTTCTTTCAAACAGCAATCCTTGTTGGGGATACCTATTCCGTGTCTTATCCGTACAATTTTGTTTTCCGGCACACCATCTTTTCGTAAAGTATTCTGAAGGTGGTCTGATACTACGATAAACTGGTCCACAAATCGCCTCAGGTACAAGTCCCTCTTGTACCTGGACCAATCGCTGAACGTCATCCCCGTATGTCCCTCTAATTCATCAATTATAAAGCTATGAACAGTGGTTATGAACAACAAGCGTTGAGGGTACAGGAAATTTGCCATGTGGCTGTAAAAACTCCCCGTAATGGTATGGGTATGGATAATATCAACGTCTTCTTCCCGCAGTATCTTGTTCAGCCTCCATGCAAGTGTGAAGTCCAATCCAAATCTCCACGGAACCAACCTGTAGTCCAATCTTAGATCTTGGGCCTTGTTTACTGACGGCCCATCCAGGAAAAACGCCAAGATAGGCTGAATGCCATGTTTGGGCAGGTGTTCTGCCAGAGTTAAAGCATGAGTTACCGCTCCGCCCCCGGTACCCTCAATAGGATATAGACATCTCATTTTACGAATCTTTATCTTTTTCAAAGGAGGCTATTATCCACATCTTGAGCCATCGCAGCTTGGCAATGTCAGTAACCCTTTCGAAAAGCACGATTAAGGAAAGGATTATCGCAGAGAAATTGAAATAGGCCATAAGGCCGTCATGCGTCACGAGTTGCGGTCTCATGCCCAGGCTCCCAAAGGCACTTGCCAGTTGAGTCGCCGTATTACACTTGAAGTACGTTGGAAACGTGTCCCCATCTTCATCATGGAACAGGTTGCGCTTTATCCATGTCCGCAGCGTTAGTGGAAGAATAGCGCTTGTGAAGGCTATCGGGTTGGTCAGATTTGGAGTCCTGATCAACACCAGTGCGCCTGTCTTCATAATTCTTCGGAATTCCCAGAAAACAACCCCGGGATTTTCCAAATGTTCAACCACATTTCTGCATATTATGATGTCAAATACCTCGTTCTTGAACGGCAAATTCTCCAGACTTGCCACAACCTTGGAGTCTATACCGGAATTGGCGGCAATGTCTTCGCGGGAGAATTCAGCCCCAATGGTGAGCCCCGGCCTCAGATTTTCCTCGCCAATCACACTTCTCTTGCCGCAGCCTGCATCCAGCACCAAAGTGCCGGGCGATACAGTCCTTGCCGCAAGTTTTCGAAATGAGCAGTTAAACCTCTGGGTATAATAATATTCCTTTAACCATATTGGTTCTTTCTCCACCCTGCCTCTCCTTCTCCACGCTCATGGGGGGGACATGTCCCTCAGTTGAAACACCTCAAGCCTGGTTCAAAGTAGCTTCAGGCTGTGGCAACATAACCTCACTTCACAAAGACAATTATTCAACCGCTTCAAAATACAACGGCGTATCCGTGATCTCTATCTTCAGAGAGTCCTGTATGACATTCTTTACTTCTTGATTTCCAAATACATCTTCGACTATTATCTTTTTTGCTTTCATATCGAGTTCAAGGGCCGTGGGTGCCTGATCCTCGCCGAAGTACGGATCTCTTTTTTCCCAAAGGACATAAAGCCTCTTGTCACTATCTTTTTCAATGGCAAACAGATACACATTTTCACCCCTTGTCTTAATCTGTTCCACAGATTTCATGCCCTTCAATTTTTCAACCATTCTTTGATACGCAAAGAAGGCAGGATATCTTAGGTCAAACCTCTCATCCATTAGGGGGAATTTTCCGAAAACTATGTGGCCGCGCCAACCCGTCATATTCCAATACCATAGCCTGTTGACGCCGCAGGACAGAGCCATAATCGTTCTGGCGACGATGTCCCGGGAGTGGATTCGGTGTCTCCTGTCGTCCAGTTTCTTGCTGCAGTCATCCAGAAACATCCGCAGGCAAGGAGAAAGTTTTTCTCTGTCTTTCTTCATTCCATTTACTATTATCCGCCTTGCTGTTCTAGCTCCGTGTTTTCTCTGCAACTTTGAGAACTGTCTTCTCCACGCTGGGTAATCAGGACAGATCGCAGGCCAAGGCCCCCCGTACTCCGTGCAAACAATTGGCTTCTGAAAGCCAAAATCTCGCATTCTCTTTCTAAACCATTCAACCCGGTCGGGAACAGTGTAAATATCGCCGTAAAGTCTCAGGTCAAAGACGTCAAAAGAGTCCTTTGCCTCCTTAAAGACATGGTCGAAAAAAGGTTGATTGCCTGGGGTTTGGGCGCGGAAGTGCCCGTTATGGCCTCCGACGATTACCTGTGCCTTCGAATCGGCGTCCTTGACCGCCTTGTAGAAGGCTCTTAGGGTGGTAACAAATTCTTCTTTGGATCCTTTCCAGAAATCGGCAGAGTTGGGTTCGCAGTCGTTTTGCCAATATCTTATCTTTCCCTGGCAGTGCTTGACAACCTCAAAAACGAATCTGTAGTACTGATTCATATTCAGGGGTGCAGAGCCGCCCTTAAAGGCCTTCTGTTTCGTTGCCCAGTTTGAGCTGCTCCATAGGGCAATAAGAACTTCAGTGTCCTGGTCTAACTGATTCAGAAAGTTGTCAATGCATCTCCATTCATACTTCCCTTTCTCTGGCTCGACCTCCTGCCAATAGATGTACAACTTGGTAAGGTTTATTCCCAGCTCCTTAATGTAGGGCATAAAGATCTGGCCTCTATACCGGAAACCAAAGGCGACACCCAAAGGGGACTCTGAAAATGAGGTTTGCAGCTTCTTATCACCGTACAAAACTTTGGTCTGTTGGAACTTCGCCTCAGCAGGGCAGGTTGACACAACGTATTCGGAACAGACCGAAGAGATCACGGTTAGGTTGAGTATGACACAGGAGCCTGCTACCAATAATATCAATGATCTCATCATTGCTTTCGCGATTGCTCTTATTTCAGGCTAGGGTTTAGATGTTCACCGACGTCCGTCAAGGAAGGGTTGATCACTCTCTTTTGGAGCCTCCGATCGATGCTACCCATTATTGCCGAAAGAGCAAGTATGATCCAGTAGCACTGGTTAGTATAACCGCCAGCAAATGCCGCAAAGACCGAATAACCACACAAAGAACTGAGGATAACGGCCGGCAAATATCTAGCAGTGCCGCTCAATCGTTTGGCTGAAACAAATAAAGATTTTATGGCCAGACCCAATATTGAAAGGAAAGCGGTAATACCTATTATTCCATATTCAACCAGGATTTGAAGATACACATTAAGGGGGCTAGTCAGACGTTTTGTGGCTGATGGAACGACACGAGGTGCGTACCGGTGATAGTTTGCCATGAAACCGTCAGGGCCATGACCAAACAAGGGACTGTCCAGGCTCATGGCCAATCCGATCATTACATTATTTTTTCTTAACTCTAAAGTAGATTTGGCCTTACCCGTGGGACGATAAAAGCGTTCTATGTCCAAATCCGGAACGAGCGTAAGCATGAAAAAACCAAGGAGCAGTATTCCCCCCAACATGAGCACAGAAAAGAGCCATTTGAATCGCAGTTCGACGAATACCCAGAAGATTACAAGGGAAAATAGAAACCCTAACGCGGCTGACCTGGAACCTGCTCCAACGATATTGATTACTGAAAGTAACATGACTACAGAATAGAACAGGCGCAGGCCCTTTGAGCTATGGACGAAAAACAGATAAAGGGAAAAAACAAAGACTACTGCCATATACATACCATGAAAATCAGCGTCAGCCGCAAGTCCGTGTATTCTACTGCCTGGACGTATCATTGTGGTCAGCGGAAGGGAAGACCCAAGCAGTGATCGGTTGTTTAAGCGCGAATAGACATCCCACCCCATGCCTTCCGCCATTCCGAACAAGGACACTATAAAACCCGCACCAACAAAAACGAAAATTATTTTTTTGACCTCACTGGTTTCCTTGACGCATAAGAGGAGAAAAAAGTAGATAATTACACAATAGGCAAATCTCTGTACTTGGACCAGAGAACCCTCAAGATTGCGACCATTCAGTATAGAGATCAGGGAAATAATGAAGAGAGTCAGGACCAGAACATGAACAGGCTTGCCGAGAGGGGTGATGAACAGATCCCGATCTTTAACCAAAAAAGCCTTGACTGTCCATATCAGGAAAGCGGCTATGAGGATGAGAGTAGAGAGTTTGAAACCTCCTGCTGTAATCGGCAGGGCCAGCAGCGAGGAAAAAGACCAGGTAAAGACAAACGCTAGGACGGGGAAAAATGGCCGATAAAGAACCACCGCAATGCACGGTATCGATACCAACACCGCAAGTGCAATGCGCAGACTAAAAGAGAAAAGGACGCAATATCCGAGGACAAAGGGAATCACAAATAACAAAGCAACCGAAACTGGTGATTTCATTTTCACTGAGACGGTATTTGGATTTGTCGTGGGTTGAGACATCTCCGAATTTCCCCTTCCGGAAAAAAACATCAAATAATCGGCTGGACCAAAGTTGTTTACGGTCGGACGGCCATTACAATCAATGCCTAAAAGTATCCCAAGCCCTTCAAGCTCCTGTGAATTTGCATTTCTTCTTCACTCGAAAAATCATAGCCAGATGATTCACTGCGGTCGATGTTAATATCTCTAATCATTGGCTTACTCGTTTTCAGGAATTCCGGCGTAAAGGCCTCCGTGAGAACCCTGCCTTCCATACTCCTGGGAATTGGCACTCCCAATGTGAAGAGAATAGTAGGTGCTAGGTCAAAAATCCTGGGGCTAATCAGAGTAGAGTTTTTGCTAACAGAATTTCCGACCAACAGGAGTATTCCGTCGGTTCTATGGGAACCAGGGGGTTGATACACGGAATCGAGGTCCTGGAGCACAGCTCTTCTCGATGTGTCTAAGTGGAAATCGAAGGAGTAACCGTTTTTGGCGACGCAAACCATATCCGGGGATTCACCGACAGATGCCCCTTGATAAATTTGTTCCTTAAAGAGCACCTCACTCATTATCTGATTGCCGCTAGACGGGTCAGTTATTTTGCCAAGTTTTTTGATGATCCTTTCCCTGAGTTGCGCTTCGGAATCTTGTCCCTCTGCGCCAGAGTTCAGAAACAGCAATGCGTAAGGCCCCACTGTAACTGCCAGTGCGCTAGTGACTGACCAATCTATTATGTTGTTAACCTCGTTAAGAATAAATGCTCTTCTCTTGTGAGTCTTAAAAAATATCGAACGTAATCGACGCTTATCTACCTTCCGCAAGAAATTAGCAACCTGTGAGGAAAATGTTGATGCCTTTAACCTCTTGTGGGGCACCAGCAGGCCCTCATTCATTAGCCAAGTGTTTATGTAGAAGACTTTCTTGTCACCGCCAAATCCATGGTCAGACATAATGACGGCCGTGGTTGTATCGTCTATTTCTTCAAACAGTCTGGCGATTATTTCGTCGAGGCGTTCGTAAAACGTGTAAACCTTGGCCTTTTCTCGTTCTGACGTACCGGGGCTATTTATTATGATATTCCACAGGGCATGTTGGAGGACGTCCACGGACTGGAAGTGGACCATGAACAGGTCCCATTCGTAGTTCTTCAACAGGTACAAGGCAGTCTTTTTTCGATTTTCGATAGTTTGGATGAGCTGATCGACAAAATAGTCCAGCCCTCTGGAGAAGTAGACGTGTTGGTGGATTACAGCTTTGTATTCCTTTACATGATCCAGAATTTCCTGATACAGGCCATTCGGATAAGCAATGCCGGCATTTTGGCTGGGGATGGGGATACCTGAAATCATCATTCCGTTTACTCTCAGTGGAGGATAGGTCATTGGAACGTTGATAGAAATCACCTTCTTATCGAATTCACTTGCAATCTCCCAGATGGTTTTCGATTTCAGGCTCGATGAGTTGACAAATCTGAGTTCCTTCGAGGCCCTGTCGAATTTAACGAAATGAAAAATGCCGTGATTGCCAGGAGTTAAGCCCGTTTGAAAGGATGTCCATGCACATCCGGTCATTGGAGGAATAGTGGATTCAAGATTGCTAGTTGCTGCTCTTTCAGTCATCTGTCTGAGAAACGGCATTTTTCCTTCGTGCATCAGGGGCGTTAGAACATCCCAGGTTGCCCCATCAAGGCCTATGACAAAAACCTTATTCTTTGCATCACTCATCATCTAACTCCTAGGGCTCGGCGTTTGATCGCCGAAAAGACCATTCTGTCTTCACTGTTCATACCGTATAAGGTGATTAGTATCGCATAAAAAGCCATAAAGGTCAGCCCCAAAATGAAAAGTCCAACGAGACCGTCAATATTTGCGAGAAACTTAACGGCGTATACAATTAGAATGGCAGCTATGCCACAGAATATGGGTTTGAAAAAGCTGGGTACAAAAGGGTGCATCCTTAGAACGTAGAAGACTTGGACTACCATGGCGAGATTGAGGATAATAATAGAAATCGCCGCCGCCGTCGCCGCGCCCACTAAGCCAAATTTGGGTATTAGTAAGATATTAAGAATGAGTTTCAATAAAAGGGCTAGTGACGCGTTTACCAGTATAATCATGGTCCTTCCGGACATCATCAGCATGAATGCCACTGGGCCCGTTGCCGAATGGCCAAGTTGCCCCAGAGCCAAGATGACCAGGCAGCC
Source organism: Desulfobacterales bacterium (assembly GCA_013375395.1). GTDB lineage: Bacteria > Desulfobacterota > Desulfobacteria > Desulfobacterales. Next base: position 26,789 of record JABXJW010000002.1, on the reverse strand, counting down.
GGCTGCCGCCACGAATTGACTGCCAAAAATTTGCAAGATTTCTCGAGCAAAAAAGATCGTCATCACAACTAAAGGAATGCACAGTGTAAATGCCCACCTGGTGACGATCCTAAAAAGGCTTTCCAGCTTCGGGAGTTCCCCCTTGTTGTGCAAATCGGAAATCATCGGGGCAAAAATGATGTTTAATGACATGAGCACTATGGTGATTAACATTGCCGTTTGGTAAGCAGCAGAGTACAATCCCACCTCATACGGCGAGCAAAGGTTTCCCAGTATCAGGGGTTCCATCCTCTGAGTAACGGCCTGCAAAATGCTCACAGGTATCAAAGGAAGGGAAAATATGATGAGTTCCTTGAAGACATATTCAGGTCTTATGCCCTCGCGAAGCTGGGGAGAGATCTTCAACAACGAACGCGAGAAAAGAACAGATGTGATAATAAGTGTCAGGACGAAGGCTCGTAAGACGCCATCTAATTGCCAGCCGAAAAATAGAAATATGGCGGCGAAAAGCAGCTTGCCAACAGGTTCGAAGGCGTTCCTAATATAAACCCGATATTTCACTATTTGAAAACCTTGTGTTGCGAACATAAGCAGAGTAGATACATTTATAAAAGGGATACCAATAGCAAACATTCTCAAAACACGTCCCAACAGGAGTTCATGGAATAGCCTGACAGCCAGGAAATCAGAGAGGGTATACAATGCAGCTGCTGTTGCAACGCTCATTGGCAAGGCCAAGGAAAGTCCTGAGATAATGGCGCCTTTCGTTTTTTCGTGCTTACTCGCCCCGTTGTAAAGGGCGACATATCTCAAAATCGCCGTATGCAGCCCCATAAGAGAGACGACAGCTGCGATATTGAAAACATACAGCCCTAATGAATACGAGCCGTAGAGTTCAGATCCTAATGTTCTGGCAATATAAACATTGTAGACGTAGGTGACAATGCTACCGAAGATTGTTCCGAAAAAAACTGCGCCTGCCCCTTTTGCTAACTTCGATAAGTCACCTTGTGTAGCATGGATTGGAGAATGCATCTGAGTATCTTGAGAGTCCAAAGTTCTCGGAAACACGCCGTTAAGTTCCCCTTTTTTAAAGGTGGATTTAAGGGGATTTCAGGAAGTTGCGCAAAAATCCCCCCTAACCCCCCTTTAGGAAAGGGGGGAATTAGCTGCTAATAATTTCAGGTAATTATGCGAACTTTAGACTGACCAGTGAGTATTTATGTTTGTCAAAAAAGATTAAAACCGTGAAGAAGCCGAACTGTCGGAGGTGACCTGTGCCAAACTCAAGGGTGGCAACATACCCCTTGAGCATCTTGGCAACGGGGTTTGAACTCCTCTATGTTCTTCCAGCTTTGCTACAAATATCCCAGGCCTTTAAGTTGTTCCTTGAGATGTGCTGATTCACTGTCAGAATAGAGCCCGTCTGCCTCTTTGTCCGAATCAACCTGGTCCGACGGCCCAACATACAGGGGGGGATTGTCCTTTAGGAAGTGAACAGCAAAGATTTCCGTGAGAACCCTTCCATCCATGTCGTCAGGGATTGGTACATTCATTAGATTGAGAACGGTAGGGGCAACATCGATAATCCTGGCATTGGAAATATGAATCCCATTTCTTATGTCTCTGCCATATCCTATGAATACTCCCTCCATTCTATGCGTTCCAGTACCTGTTTTCCAGCTCGGTCGTTCGATCAGGTAATTGCTGGGTTGAACATCTGCCAAGTATTGGCCTTCCCGTAGGAGAAATATTATGTCCGGAGCATCATTCACGTAAGGACCTGAATAGATATCTTCTCTTTTGTAAATCCTACTGGCCAGTTTTTCTTTTGTTTCTGGGTGCTTAAGTTCCCTCAGCTTCTCTATGATGAAGTCCCTGGTTTCTTCCCAATCGCCGCCTGGTTTAACAATGCCATAAGGTTCCCTGCCTTCGAGATTGAGATATATGCCCTGTTCAGTGTTAGATGCGGCGTATGCCACCGTCCTTGACCAATCTATGCAGTCAAGAAAGCCGCAAGTAGTCCTTGTCTCGCGTGCCTTGGCGATCATAAGCATCTTTCTGAGACGCAGTAAATCCATATTGCTCACGATGGACCTCAACAAAGAAGCCAGTCTGTGTGTTGTGCGATACCTGTTTATTTTTGTGCGGTCATAGGTTAGAAGACCAAGATCTTCCAGCCATTTGTTTATATACAACTTCCCGTTCAAAGGGCCAAATCCGTGGTCCGACATGATAACAAGATTCCCGTTTCCATCAACGGCCGCAACCAACTTTCCTATGATACTATCCACGAGTTGATAATACTCTATTATCAGGTCTCTAATTTCCTCCTCTTTTGGAGATAAGTTCCGGAGGTCCAGTGGGAAGAGAAAATTCCATAACGCATGTTGTATACGATCCATCCCTATGAAAACAGTCATGAAAAGGTCCCACTCGCGGCTCTCCATCAGGTAGAGGGCAATTTTCCCCCTCTTATTGGTGCAATCCATAAGATCTTGCAAGAATCGTTTGATACGCTTGGGCCCATAGTGCTGCCACCATATATCAAGTACATATTGGCCAAATTTAGCCTCCAGTTCTTGGGACAAAGAAGCGGGATAGGTATATTGCGATTGTATGCTTGGTGTCAGCATCCCCGAGATCAGGAAACCGCTCACCTCTGAAGGGGGGTATGTAATGGGCACGTTAATGATGCCTATTTTCTTGCCCTGTTCACTCAGAATTGACCACAAGGTCTTTGATTTGATATGGTTGTAATTGACGATCTGTCTTGCGGATTCATTGGGAACACGTTTGACGAAATCAAAAAGGCTATGCGCTCCGGGCGATTTGCCGGTCATGAATGACGCCCAGGCAGGGCCGGTTACCGGTGGCACAGTGGACTCTAAGTCACCTCTGACACCTTCCTCAATAAGTCTTGCTATGTTGGGCAGTTTTCCTTCTTTGATCAACGGATCAATGACCGCAAAGCTTCCTCCATCCAGCCCAATGACTACGACTTTTCCATTTCCCCCTGTTTTCGCCATAAGCTGTTCTGTCTCAATTCATATCCGGTACAGTGCACAAGACGGTCAGCCCAAGTCTCTGCTCGATCTCACCGGCAGACTTGAAGGTTTCATCCCAGTATTCGATGAAGAAGACGGAACCGACACTCAGCAGCAGGCTGGCCATAAACCCAAAGGGGATTACGAGTATCCAATTGGGACGATCAGGACTGGCATCTTCGGGAACAAAGGCCTTGTCGATAATCTTTAAATCATGACCACTCATTTGAGAAGCCTTTAGGACTTCGAGTTCGGAGTGCTTGTCCAAGAGGTTTTTGTACAGGCTCTCATTTGTTTCTCTACGCCTATTTAGGCTTTCTAGTTTCGTCTCCAACACAGAGAGCAAAAATGCCTCCGCTTTTAACGCATTCATCTCCTTTTCGAGTGAAACTTGCTTGGCCGCAAGGGCTGCAAAATTGGCTGTTATTTGAGCATAGTCTTTTGGCAGATCCGGATGAATGGACGCGAGAATGGCGCTATCGGATTTCATCATGGCTTTCAACTCTTTTTCAATTTTTTCCCTGCTTTCTGATGTCTGGGCTCTCAAACTTTTTACGCTCTTACTGGATTCCGTGAATTTTTCCAACTCCCCGGCCAACCGAATCTCAGCACTGTTTAAAGAATTTATCAGTTCTTTCACTACCAGGTTGTTGGCAAATATTGGTGAATCTGATAATAATTTTTTTTGTGCCGAGATTCTCTTGCGCAGTTCGTCAAGCCTTGCCTTTGCTTCGGAAAGCTCTGTTTTCACATTGATGTGCTGGTTTTCAACCATGTGCAATTCATCGAGTTTGGCCTTCTTTTGTTCCTCGAGGCTGACAATCCCGTTTTTTTCTCTAAATTGAAGCAGTTCGGCTTCAGAGTCTCTCAAGGTCGCCTCGGCTGCCTTTAGTTGCTCTCTGGTAAAATCGTATGCCTGCTTTGTATTGACTTGTTCTAATTCGGCGGATCTCTCTATAAGTAGTTCCGCCATATAATTAGCTATGTCAGACGAGAGTTTCGGTGTTTCTTCCCAGATGCTCAAGTTGATGACGTTGCTCTCTTCCTCCAACTGTATATCTTCGGCTTCCTCCACAAGGCGATCCACAGCATCCGAAAAAAAATTCGATGGCTGTCCTTCTACCCCAACTAAGTTCTTAACAAGCGTAATTGGATAAGTAACAGCTTTAACCAGTTTAACCAGGAACTGTTTGATCAGACCATGGAGTTCTTCGGGCTTCTCCTTCTTTCTGCGGAGTCTCTCATCCAGCCTGAATCTGTCGACGACTTGCTGGGCCATCTGCTGGCCCGTCAATATCTGAATCAGATTGCTTGCCGGGTTGATCTTTGGGGCTTCACGGCCGGGAGTTGCCAGGTCTTTGAATAAAATCAATTGCTGCTGTGGATTTGAACGAATCAAGATTTTTGTGGTCCCTTTGTACGTAGGCGTTGTCAGAAAAGTAGAGAATATGATCAGCAGAAAGGAAGTGGCACTTAGACTTATCAGTGCAACTTTTCTTCTAAATATTGTGTAGAGGATGTTATATAAGATTAGGTTCTTTTCCGGTATTTCGTCCAACGTTCCGGGCCTTTCTATCTAAGGAATCTTTCAAAGATGACTTGCGGAATATAAAATCTCCGTCTGTTCAAAACCGCTCCCAGTATGGGGATATTTCCGTCTTGTAAGATTTGGTTGGCCCTTTTTAGTTCGTGGAATGGTGTCTTTTCCGCCTGTACGACCAATATAACACCGTCGACGTGAGAAGCCAGGATAACCGGGTCGTAGTACTTTCCAACGGGGCTTGAATCAAAGATTACGAAATCAAAGAGTTTTGTGACTCTGTTGATGAAATTTGAAAATTTGGTATGGTCGAAAATCTGTGATGGGTGATACGCAGTGCTTCCGCACGGAACAAGGGATAGGTTAGAAGTGGGAGAGGGCTTCGGTAAATCCGACTCTGCAATTTGTTGCGTTAGCATGTCTGAAAAAACAAGGTTATCGTCGGGGTTATTGACCCCGGCAAGTTGGTGTAATGCGGGACTGCGGGTATTTGCGTCAACCATCAAGATTTTATATTTTCTGTCTTGTACCAGGGATTCAGCGAAATTGGCTATTACAGTAGAGGTTCCTTCTCCATGATTGTAACTTGTAAAAAGAATGGATTTGATTCTTTGGGCGCTGCTTCCAAGGATAATACTAGACTTCAACTGTTCAAACTGATGCCGTACACCAAGCGGTAAATCGGAAAAACGACGTCCTCCACCCATTTTCTTTTGAACGGCGTGGCTTGTCGATTTTTCTGATGCTTCAACGGGCTTCGCGATGGTGTTCGCTTTCGAGATGCGAGAAATGCTTACAGATTTTAGAGTCATTTCAAACGAGTGCCTCGAAAATAGAATCAAAAACACGCTATATTTTTGCAAAAAGCGGACCAAAAAGTTAGCAAGATATTATTGATGGTCTCGTAAAAAGTCATTAAATCGACGGCAAAGTAAAAAGTTCATATGCAAGGCGTGCGCCTCTTTTTAAGCCGTCAGGCGCAATCTTGAGGAATGAGGCGTACTTATGGTACGTCGCAATGACGAAAGATGAAGCACAACGCCGCAGGTGGACTTTTTACGAAGCCGTCATTATTCGAACCAGAAATAGCAACGGTATCCGGGCTGATTGATCAAAGCCTCAAAAGAGTTCAACAAGTGACTTATAACAATCAAATTTCACGCCCTGCATACCGCGGCCCATTAAATAGTTTCCAGAAAACACAAAATACTTCTTCAATCGATCAAGCCAACTCAAGCAATGCGTGTGACAATGCTTCGGCCTGATAACCTACAAATATCAATGATTTTACATCTTGAAGCACCTTATTGTCAAGGCTTCTGTTCTACAATTTTATGTACAATTGCTCCGAACATCTTGCCAAACCCACGGTATGACGGCTCTTTCGAAAGGCGCCCTGCTCACTTAAAAGGAGGGAACCAGCAAAAAAAGTAACAAAAAAAGACGATACGGTGAATGCATGTACAGTATTTCGACATAACAGCCTTGACGCACAGAGGCTTGGTTCAATTTACACGTGCGAAACCTGAGTCAGTCAGTTAGAAAGCCCTTCTTGTTTGGAATTGACTCGGTTGAGGACTCCGTGTTATGAAAAATAATAGCAACAGGACAGACCAAGATTCCCCGGTCAAGCAAACCAGAAAAAGGGTTTTGAAACCGGCTCTATCCGGTTGCCGAGCAAGGTTATTCCCAAGCTGCTCTAAATGGAGTGACACCCGCTGAGCTTGAGCGGGGAGGCGGCTGAGACGTACTGAAAGAGGCTTCTTATTACCTTGCCAAGCAGCAAAATGTTAAAGATTAGATACTTTGAAGAAAGTGATAAGCAAGAGATCATTTCTCTGTTGCAAGCTATCTTTCCCAAGTATGGTGTCGATGGTTTTGTACATTTCTGGGAATGGCACTATTTATCTAATCCGAATAATTATGGCCTAAATCCCGCAATTTTGGTCTCTGAACTGGACCATAAAATTGTAGGGATTTTGGCCGGGATAAGGTCAAAATTAAAGGTCGGTAATTCTATCCTCGATTGTCTATGGCTTGCTGACTATGGTACCCATCCGGACTTTAGATTCAAGGCCGGAGCGTTTAAATTGGCTCACCGGGCAATGGAGGATTTTGACATCCTTTTAGGTCTAGGAAACCCGAATTCTTCTATAATTGCAGAAAGGATCGGATTCAGCTATTTTTCTGTTCCAGTGTTAACCAATGTTCTAAGCTTGGAAAACATATTGTCCGGGAAAGTTAAGCAGTCCTGGCTGACCCAAGGTGCGCAGATTTTGTGGCGGGCATTCAAGAGGATCTATCTTTTTGCATGCAGGCCGAAAGAAGGAAGATTCAGAATAGAAGAAGTGTCATTTTTTGATGAGAGGTTTAACAGCCTTTGGGACCGAATAAACGGAGATTGCCCGGTTACCTGTGTCAGGGATAAGGATTACCTTCAGTGGCGATATGGTGATGTCCCGGGATACAAATATAAGATCTTCGGTGCGACGAGTGCAGACGGATTGGCCGGTTATATTGTGCTGAGGGTGGAAAAGAGGTCGAAACTAAAGACTGGTCTTATAACGGATCTGATATCCCTGGGCAACAATAGTGAAGCAACAGAATGTCTCATCAAGCAGGCTTTATCCTATTTTGATGAAGAATCCGTTGACGTTGTAAAATGCCTCCGACCCGGGATCGCCGGTTACGACCATGCCCTGAAAAAACTCGGTTTTTTCTTCTACCGAAGAACAGTTAATGTTTTTGTCAAATCAAAATCGGAGAAGGTCGACCAACGATTTCTTCAACAGAGAAACAATTGGTTTCTTTCTATCGGAGATTCTGACCTCGACTTTTACGGCTTCTATTAGAAAATGAAGATATCTGACCCAATTAAGATAGGCAAGTTGGAACTGAAAAACAGAATAACAATGGCAGCTATGGATCTGGGCTATGTGGACCGGGGTTTTGTGACTGATCAATTGGTCTCCTTTTATGAGGAGAGAGCCAAAGGAGGAGTCAGTTTAATCATAGTCGGCGGCTGTTATACCGAAAAGATCGGCCGGATGTGGACGGGAATGATCGGCCTTGATAATGATCAGTTCATTCCCGGCTTGAAAAGATTGGCTCACCTCATTCATGAAAACGGCGCCAAAATTGGAGCGCAGTTGTTGCATGGGGGAGGATGTTGCCATCCCTTTTTTATCAAAGATCAACCCGTTTCTGCTTCTCCGGTACGCTGTCTGAACAAAAGAATAGCGAATATTGCGCGGGAATTGACCCCTGGAGAGATACAGGAGACTATTCATAACTTCGCCTCGGCTTCCGAGCGTGCCAAAGAGGCAGGATTTGACTGCGTAGAGATAATTAGTTCCATGGGTTACCTGATCAATCAATTCCTGTCCCCTCTCACCAATAGGCGAAAAGATAGATACGGCGGAGACCTGCACGGGAGAATGACCTTCATGCTTGAATTGATCGCTGCGGTCAGGGAAAAGGTTGGTCAGGATTACCCTTTGATTATCAAGATCTCCGGAGACGAACTAATGCCCGGGGGGAACAAACTTCAAGAACATATTGAAATCGCCGGGGCCCTAGAAAAGGCCGGGATTGATGCGATCTCGGTAAGTCCCGGTCGCCATGACGCCCCAATAAGCGTTATGTCCATGTATATCCCGCAAGGGGCATATCTGTTCCTGGCTGAAGAAATCAAAAAAGAAGTTTGCGTCCCCGTAATTGCTGGTAATCGACTGGCCTCCTGGCAGGTTATCAAGCAATCTGTAGAAAATGGGCAAGCAGACCTTGTCTCTTTGGGCCGACCCCTGATTGCCGACCCGGAACTTCCCAACAAGATCCTGGAGCACAGATATGACCGGATAAGATGGTGTCTTTCCTGCAATCAAGGGTGCTTTGACAATATTGTCAACTTTAAGCCGGTCGCCTGCACTGTTAATGCCCGAGTAGGAAGCGAACACATCTATAAGATTCAGAAAACAAGGAAACCCAGAAAAGTCATGGTTGTTGGTGGAGGCCCGGCGGGAATGGAAGCCGCCAGAGTCTGTGGGCTCCGGGGACATCAAGTGAGTCTTTTTGAAAAAGGCAACCGTCTCGGTGGGCAGGTCCATTACGCTTCTATGCCATGGGGACGCAGCGAACTGAGAAATATCATCGCCTTTCTGGAATCCGAACTCAGGTCTTTAGAGGTCAAGATCTTTCTTAACCGGAAGGTTAACCGGGCCATGATAACGAGCGAAGAAACCGAGGTGGTAATCATTGCCACAGGGGCAAAGACTCATATGCCGCTCACAAAAGGTATCAACAACCCTCATGTCTTGTCGGCCGCCGAGGCCTTATCCGGTGAACGAGAGGTTGGGCAGCAAGTCGCGATAATCGGGGGAGGATCGGTTGGCTGTGAGACCGCGATTCATTTGGCAAAAATGGGGAATACCCCGCCGCCAAATGCCATTTTTCTCATGAAGAATAGGATTGCCGATATGGATCAGGCCGTTGCCAAGACGGTCCGCGGCCCCAGAAAGATTACCATTCTAGGAAAGAAAAGGGTCTTTGGCATAGGAATCGGGGTTTCCACCAAATGGGTGGTCTTGGATCTATTAAAGGAATTAGGGATCAAGTTGATCAATGAGGTTGAGGTCGAGGAGATAAAGTTTGTGGCCGAGGGCAGTCCAGAGAATGGTCTGGTGTTTAGTCGCGAAGGCCAACGACAGTTCGTGCGGGCCGATACAGTGGTGATTGCAACCGGATTTGAAGCTGAGGAATCACTGTACGTACAGGTTAAGGAGTTGCCTGGGATAGACCTGCACATCATTGGCGACGCCAAACACCCTCGGAATATTCTGGACGCGGTCCACGAAGGCTTTGATGCAGGCTACAGGATTTAGGGACCAGAGATGAGAGTTACCGGCATTGTTTCATCTCCAAGGAGAACGGGAAATTCCGATATCCTGGTCAAAGAGGCCCTCAAGGGTGCGACAGCAGCAGGGGCAGAAGTCCAGATCATACGCCTCTATGATTTTCGGATAGAGTATTGTCGTGGTTGTGAAAAGTGCGTCGTTCAAGAAGATCCTGAATGTCCGATCAAGGATGATGTCAGGTTTATCTATCAGCAGATTAAGCAGTCGGATTGTCTTATTGTCGGGAGTCCAATATACATCCACAGTATCCCGGGCATCCTGAAAACACTAATTGATCGTATGCGGCCCTATGTCGTGAAGGGGGAGCCCTGGAAACACAAATTGACCAGTTTTGTGTTCACCCACACCTTCGCCTCCCAATTTGAGCACATATATGCCCTGCCTCCGTTGTTGTTCTTTTCTTTTTATCTCAACTTCCGGGTTTCTGGAATATTATCCGTATCAGCAGGATCACCTGGCGAATGCCTCCTTGAAAGGCAAAATATCCGCAGGGCTCATGAACTGGGGGAAAAACTTGGCCGGGATTTCGAGCGGCCGGCTGAGCGGGTAGCAACCTTTCCACATGGCCAGGCAGGAATCATATGCCCTGCATGTAATAACTTGACTTTCAACCTGGGGCCGGAAAAGATAACTTGTCCGGTCTGCAAAGAGGAAGGAGTAATCGCGGGCGATTCGATAGACTGGCGAAACAAGAGCGAATTCCGCAGTCTAAAAGAGATAATGGATGAGCGATTTCGGCTGATCAAGGAAAGCCATCTTCTTTTCAGGGAGAATTTTCGTGCGATTATCGAGGCCAAAGATGAATTCCGGGACAACAGGATCGGCATCCCGGTAGTCGGAAAAGTGAGATCAGAATGAGTTACAAGGGCTATTCCGTCCCCGCCTCAAAACTGAAAACGTCGTACGATGTCATCGTCATCGGAGCAGGTATAGGTGGTCTGATTTGCGCCAATTTTTTGGCCAAAAACGGATACAGCGTTTTGATTGTCGAACAGCATTACAAACCCGGGGGGTTATGCAGCTCTTTCCGACGCGAAGGCTTTACCTTTGATGCTGGCGCACATCTCTTTGGCGGAATTGGAAATCCTCGCTCCTTAACAGGGACGATACTCTCTCGTCTTGACCTCAACCTAGACGTGATTCCCCAGAACCCTCTCGACCTAGTTCACATCGGCAATGAAACAATCACAATTCCGGCAGACAGCGGGAAATATGTATCAGTCCTTCAAGACATGTTTCCCAAAGAAGCAGGCGGTATTGCCCGTTTCTTTGAAGATCTGTCTGTGATTAACAAAACCAAGGCCGCAAACCCTGATCACGACCTGGTAAAAAGCTACGAAATGACTACCTATTACCGGATGCTGGGTGATTATTTCACCGATGAAAATCTGAAAGCCGTTTTGTCTGCCCAGTGGGGATATCTGGGTTTGCCTGCCAAGAAGGTATCCGCTCTGACGATGTGCTTGATGTTGGGGAGCTACTTCCTTGACGGGGCCTTTGTCATCAGAGGAGGCTCTCAAAGGCTTCCTGACCAGTTGGCCGAGCATCTGCTGGGACTGGGGGGACAGATTCTACTCGCTCACGAGGCTACCCATATCCTGACAGATGACGACCGGGCCACAGGCGTCAAGTTGAAAGGACGCCAAACGGTGAAGGGACGGTGTGTTGTCTCAAACGTTGACGCAAAACAGACTTTTCTCAAACTGTTGCCCCGCACTTGCTTAAAAGAGGATTTTGTAATGAATTTGCTGGGGTACAAAGAAAGTTGTTCCATGTTCGTGACTTTCCTGGGGTTAAAGGGGGCGAACAAGTTGGTGGAGGGAATTAACGGCTGGCATTTTGAGTCCTATAGTGACATCCTAGCACAAGAAGACTTCTTTCTCTTGTTGGCTTCAACAGGGGATAGCCCTAAGGGGCAGTGTGCCTTGCGCATTCTGGTTCCGATATTTGACTCCGGACATAATTGGCAAGAGGAAAAAAAGGCGTTTGAAAATGGCATCGTCTCCAGATTGGAGAAGAGGTGTCCCGGCTTGGGGGACAAGATTGTCTATCGGGAGAGTGCTTCTCCAGCAACCTATTATCGGTATACCCGAAATAGCCGGGGGGCGGCCTATGGCTGGGCATTGACCCCGGAGGCACAAGGCCGCTTTAGATTGGACAACCGGACTCCCATAAGGAACTTGTTCCTGACTGGTCACTGGACCAAGCCGGGTACGGGTGTCGCCTCTGCTATTCATTCTGGTTTTCTGACAGCAGTCCAGATAATGGGGAAGGATTAGAATGAACCTTAGAAACAAAGTAGCTATCATAACGGGTGGCAGCCGCGGGATTGGACGTGCCGTTGCCCTGCGCTTGGCCAGAGAAGGCGCCAATATTGCCTTCACCTTTAACCGAAGTATTGATCGGGCAAAAGAATTAGAAGGTGAATTGAGCATGATGAATGTTAGGGCAATTGCTCTGCAGGCTGACGCCAACAACTACGAAGAAGCCCAAAGTATTGGCTCCCGGGTTGAGGAAGCTCTTGGTAAGATTGACGTTCTTGTCAACAATGCCGGGATTACACGTGACAAGGCCCTCATGACCATGTCCCAAACCGATTGGCAAGAGGTGATTGGCACTAACCTTCATGGTGTCTTCAATTATACCAAAGCAGTAATTGTGAAGATGCTTAAACAGAAATCAGGTGATATCGTCAATATCGCCTCTTACAGTGGGATAGGCGGGCTCGCCGGACAGACAAACTATTCGGCCTCCAAAGCAGGTGTTATTGGATTCACCAAGGCCCTGGCAAAGGAAGTTGCCGGCTATAATATCCGGGTGAATGCCGTTGCTCCGGGCTTTGTGGATACAGAGATGGTTGAAAAACTGTCGGAAAAATATCGAGAACAGGTGTTGAAGACTATTCCCTTGGGAAGATTTGGCAAGCCAGAGGAAGTTGCCGGCATTGTCAGTTTCCTTTTATCAGACGATGCCGGCTATATCACCGGCCAGGTGATTCAGATGGATGGCGGCATGGGAATCTAAATGAGAAAGGAGAGTGTTGGATGGAGCAAGATCAACTGTTTTCAGAGATTAAGAAGATAGTAGCTTATGTTATTGAGGTTGATGAAAATGAATTTGACGGGGAGACAAAATTCGTTGATGACTTGGGTGTGGATTCCATGATGGCACTGGAGATTCTGGTCGGTATAGAAAAGAAATATAAAGTCAAGATACCCGAGGATCGGTTGGAAAACATTACCAACTTGAATGAGTCTGTTGCCTTGGCAAGAGAATTCATAGAAGGGAAATAGGGGGATATGGCGTCTGAAAAAAGGCAACCTGTAGACCAACTAGACTTCAATCAGGTAAAGGAGATATTGCCCCAGAGATTTCCATTCCTGATGATCGATCGAATCGTTGAGATCAAGGCGGGAGAAAAGGTGGTTGGGTTAAAGAACATTTCGGGAAACGAGGAATTCTTCCAAGGCCATTTCCCGGATTTGCCCGTTATGCCGGGGTCACTTATCCTGGAGGCAATAGCCCAAACGGCTATCGTCTTATTCTGCTACGGAAATACGGACCAAGATGTGTCCCGAAGAACGTTCCTATTTGGCTCGGTTAAGGCCAGATTCCTGAGCCCGGCCTACCCCGGAGACCGGATGTTGGTTGAAGTTACTCCTGTCAAGCTCATTTCTACAGGGGGAGTGGTGAAAGGTGTTGCAAAAGTGGAAGATCGTATTGTTTGCAAAGGGGAGTTGAGCTTTTCTGTCAACAAAGAGAAGGCGACCTGATAAGGGGAATAAGAATGGATAGAGTCGTCATAACTGGCTTAGGGATTGTCTCCGCCATTGGAGTTGGAAAGCAGGAATTCTGGAAGAATGCCCTAAACGGCACGTGTGGAACAAGCGAAGTTACTTCTCACGATACGTCTGGCTTTGAAAATCATCGAGGTGGCGAGATAAAGGACCTGGATCCAAACCCATTTCTCTCACAGGAAGATGCCTCCCGGTTGGAACGTGGCTCGATCATGGCAATTATGGCAGCTAAAATGGCTGTGGAAGATGCTGTCTTGGATCTAAAGAAAGAGAATCTGCAGAGGGTGGGCATTTCTATGGGAACGACCCTCGGAGAGGTTCAAGCCCTGGAAAAGGCAGACCGGGTCTGGTTAAGGGGGGGGCAGGACAAGATCCGGGCATCCCTGCTTCAGCAATATCCCAGTGGGAATATCCCCGCGAATATGGCCAAGGAATTGGGTGTCTCTGGCCTTAACATAATGATTCCTAATGCTTGCGCTGCCGGCAATTTTGCGATCGGCTATGCTTTTGATCTAATCCGCTCCTTTAAAGCTGACCTGATGCTTGCAGGGGGAGCGGATCCTTTTTCCTGGATACCATTTACCGGATTTAATCGTGTGGGAGCGGTATCGCATGATGTTGTTCGGCCCTTTGATAGGGATTCTACGGGCATGATGGTTGGTGAAGGGGCAGCCGTACTGGTCCTTGAACCGTTGGAAAAGGCCCTGGAAAGAAAGGCGCGCATCTATGCAGAGGTGATGGGCTATGGCATCAGTTGTGACGCCATCCATATCACTGCGCCGCATCCGGAAAGCCGGGGACTTATTCAGGCAATGAATTTCGCCCTGAAATGGTCCTCCCTCAAACCGGAGCAGATAGATTGTGTTATTGCCCATGGCACTGGAACCCCAACTAATGACCGGGCAGAGATGCTGGCTTTAACCCAAGTCTTCGGCGATAGGGCGAAGGATCTTCCCGTAACTTCCATTAAGTCCATGCTGGGCCACTCCATGGGAGCAGCCAGTGCCATCGAGGCTCTGACCAATGCTCTGGCTGTCTATCACAACCTTATTCCACCAACGATTAATTACAGGACCCCTCTTCCAGATTTTGATATCGACGTCGTTGCTAACAAGTGTCGGGAGAAACAGATAACTTTTGGAATGAATAACGCCCTGGCCTTTGGCGGAAACAATTCATCGCTTATTCTTGGAACATATACGAAAGAATGATCTCATGGGGAAAAAGAAGCGCATTGTAATCACTGGATTAGGCGCCATTACTCCCGTTGGTGAGGGAAAAGAGGGATTCTGGCAAGGACTGGAATCCGACAATTCAGCAATAAGACCCATTACCCTCTTCGACACTTCGAAATATCATTATAACCAGGCCGGCGAGATAACCGATTTTGATCCAAAAGTCTACTTAGGGGCAAAAGGTCTCAAATACTTAAACAGAACGACTAAACTACTTATGTCAGCTACCTTCCTATGCCTGAAAGATGCCCACATCAAGAATGATAATCGGGATTACATTTGCTATGCTCCGGACCATTTGGGGCTCGCCCTGGGAACCACCTGCGGGATACTTCACAGTATCAGCTCTTTTGATCGAGAATCATTGACCGAAGGCCCGCGATTTGTCAGCCCAATGGCTTTCGCAAATACGGTGATAAATGCGCCAGCCGGTCATTTGGCAATCAAGGAGGACATCCGGGGGTTGAGTGTCACCGTATCTACCGGCTACAGTGCATCACTGGACGCTATTGGCATTAGTCTCAACTATCTCCGGAGCAAACGGGTCAAATGCATGATCGCCGGAGGAGCAGAAGAACTTTGTGAGGAACTATTTATGTTTCATATTGGACAAGGCGCCATTTCAGCGGATAGTTTTCCGGCAGAAGGAAGTGTGATCTTTGCTTTGGAAAGAATGGAAGATGCAGTCAAACGGCAGGCAAGTATTTACGGAGAAATAGTTGGCTATGGCAACACTCTTTCTCCAAATACGGAGGGTCTGGTGAGGGCAATTGAACTGGCTCTCGAGGAAGCAAATTTGGAGGCTCGAAAGATCGACCGGATAATCCTGGGAACCAATCTTAACCAGCAGCAAAAAGACATTGAACACAAGGCCATCGGGGAGACCCTTGGCTCAAGTATCCCTCAAACCGATCTCAGGCCTCTCCTTGGTGACAGCTATAGTGCCGGCGGAAGTATGCAGATAGGAACGAGCTTGAGAATAATTAGCCGGAATCCGGCTGATACTATTTTGATTACTTCCCTTGATCCGGCCGGCAATAACTCCGCGTTGATTATCAGAAGTATCTCATTGACATAAATTCAAGACAATTGATTTTACCACCCCTCTGTTTTTACAATGGAGGGCGGCAAGAGGGGTGTTGGAGTGGATTGGAGGCGTGCCGGAAGAGGGAGGGCACGCTTTTATCTATGATGCCCCCTTTCCATTGAACACGACCGGTATTGTTTTAAGGAGTATCTTCATATCGCCAAGAAAAGTCCAGTTGTCAATGTATTTCATGTCCAACTTCATCCAATCATCGAAACAAGTATGATTCCTGCCGTTAACTTGCCAGAGGCAAGTGAGGCCGGGTCGCACACTGAATCGCCGGCGTTGCCAATCATCCTTAAAGCCATTGTAATCACGCACTGGAAGTGGCCTGGGGCCAACCAGGCTCATGTGGCCCCGGAGGACGTTATGAAGCTGTGGAAGCTCGTCGATGCTCGTTTTCCGGAGCCACTGGCCCACTTTGGTCACCCTTGGGTCATCTCGGATTTTGAATACCGGGCCGTCCATCTCGTTCATGGCTTCCAGTTCTTGCTGCGTTTTCTCCGCTCCCACTATCATGGTCCGGAATTTATACAGCGGGAAGATTCGCTTGTTGTAGCCTACCCGGTCTTGAACGAAGAAAACCGGTCCGGGGGAGGTGAGTTTAATAGCAATAGCAGCAACTATCATCACAGGCAATGTCAATATGAGTAAGGTAAATCCCAACACAATGTCTACGGCGCGTTTTGCCGGATACATCGTGTTGTCCTGGCGCCCGGAGGCTATTTCCAATACAGGAATACGAAGACCTCCAAGTATTGCCATGCTTGATGTAGAGATCTTGGTATTGAAAAGATGGTAAAGACAACGGATCGTGATGCCCTGTTCTTCCGCCTTGTGTATAATTGCTTGAATTCCTTCGTACTGGGATTTAATAGGCAGGGCAATAATTACCTCATCAATGACCCGGTTCCGTATAATATTGGGAAAATCTTTTAATGTTCCCAAAAGCTTTATTTCTTGCTTGGGAGCAGTATGTAAGACATCGTCAACGTATCCTGCCAAGTGATACCCCAATTCCCTGTTTCCCTCGATAGCACGCGCAAAGGCATAAGCCCTCTCATTAGTTCCAACAATGAGGACAAAGCGCAAGTTTCTGCCGTAGGCGCGCACTTTCTTGAGAGCGTATCGTAAGAGCGTTCGGAAGGATATGGTCAGAAATGTAGTTGAAAGCCAAAAACCCAAGGCAAACATTGGCGTGAAAGGGCCGGTGTTAAAGACCTTGCCGCATAGAAAAAAAATGAGCGTTCCTGCGGTCGTAGACTTAACGATATCTTTCCATTCCCTGGTATAATTCTGCAGTCTTCGAGAACGGTAGAGGCGGAAGAAACGATAAATCATGTGCCACAAAAATATCATAGCCAATAAGCCGATTAAGTTGGAGATTTTGATTCGCATCGAAAGAAAATCTGCCAAACTCACGTGTTTCAATTCCGTTGCAGTGAGCCAAGAGGTTATGAATAGGCCCATCAACAAGATGCACCCATCTGAAAACTTCAACAAAGTTAGCAGCAATTGTCGACGGAATTGCGACACGATTTATCTCCAGGCGTTACTGATTTGCCAAGGCTGCTTGCTGGAAATACCAAAAAACTCTTGATCTGCTCAACTACTCGGGATAGATAATAGAAGCTTCCGCTTCTTGTGAGTGCAAAAAACTCGGCCTCAATTCTCAGCGCTAGAGCCAGGCCGCTCTTCAAGCCCTATTGTGCTACAAGAAGCATGCCAGGGCAGGACTTTTTTGCCGGCAACTTCAATTTGTAACCTGTTAATTTTACAGCAATATTTGGCGTCACCTTGTAACTGCCTTACCGAATACATAGGGCGGAAGTCCATGATGGTACCAATAAAGGGAAAAAGAATTCACATTTTGGATAGCTTCGGTATCGAAGCTTGCATCATGCTGGCCCCGCGCAGGGCTGCGAGGCGGCGCCCTGCGTCAGATATCTTTTTGATTGGCTCTAACTTATTCATTTTACACCCATATTCTTGAGCGTTCCCGGCCGCGACATCACCAGGCAGAGTGTGAAAAAATCTCCATATCAGGTCCTCGCTGAGGGAAGAAAGTTGCATACTTTGGACAAATAAGTTCTTAGCTCTGCTATGTTCCGAAAATCCAGGCTGGAGTCCTGCAACCCATAACCAGAAACGGGAAACCAGCAAGACGGAACACGTCCAATGACCAGTGACCACTGACGACTGACCCGCCCGGCATTGCGAGGCTCAGCCGAGGCGGACGGGCCACTGACAAATCACACTACGCCCCCAGTACCTTGACTCCTGCTTTTTGGAAATAACGTTCTTTTTCGGCCTGAATTTTTTTTCTTGTCAGGATCGTCTTGATCGATGAATGGACCTCTTCAAGGGATCTGGTCCCGCCACCTTTCTTATCCATCACTTTGATGATCTCGCAACCACTCTCCGTCTTGATGATGTCGCTGATCTGCCCTTTCTCGATGGCAAAGGCGGCCTTTTCCAGAGTCGGGTCCTTTTCTCCTTCACCAAACCACCCTAGCTCCCCTCCCCTTGGGGCCGAAGGGTGAACCGATCTCTTGATAGCCAGATGACTAAAAGCAGCGCCGCCTTTGAGTTCTTTTAAGATCTCTTCCGCCTCTTCCCTCTTTGTGACTACGATAGACCTTATCCTAACCCTCAAGGGTATTTTGAACTTCTCGAGGTGGGCCTGGTAATAGTCGCCCACTTCCTCGTCGCTTACTTTACACTTATCCACCACAAATTTTTGCCGAAAGGCTTTGGCCAGGATCTCATCTTTGCTTCTCTTAAGTTCATCGGCTACCTGCGGGTCGGTTTCGAGACCAACCTTTTTTGCCTCCTTGGAAAAAACCTTCGTTTCTATAAAATAACGAATCCAACTCTGCTTGACCTTTTCTTTTTCTTTTTCAGGAACTTTGGCCAGAATAGTGGCAAGGGCTTCTTCGGTGAGGGCCTCATCCTCTACCTTGACAAGCACACCCTGTCCGGGCTCTTTGTCTACCTTTGCCCGTTCATAGTACTGATGGATAAGCCCCCTTTTTCTCTCCTGTGATAATTTAAGGCGTATCGGTGTCTTTGCCTCTTCAAGACCTATCTGCCTTTTATCGCTTTTATCGAGAACCTTTATGATCTGGTAACCCTTCTTTGTTTCTATGACGTCACTCAGTTTTCCGGTTTCAAGGTCAAAGGCCACTTTCTCCAGTTCCGGCGCCATCCTTCCCTTATATAGCCAAAGCCGTCCTCCTTTTTTCCGTGAACGGAGAGGCGATTTTCTCTTGGAGATCTCCTCGAAAGATGCACCCCCTTTCACGGCCTTTAACACCGCATCAGCCTGTTCCTTTTTCTTGACCACGATGTGCCGGACCAACACCCCTTCGGGGACAACAAACTGATCCGTGTGTTCCAGATAGTATTTCTTGACCTCCTCTTCTGAAGGTAATGCCTGTGGATCAACATATTTCTTGACAAAATATCGCGCCAGTATTTCGTTGGCGGCCTTATCCAAAGCCTCCTCGATTTTCGGATCCCTGTCCAGCCCAGCCCTTCTCGCCTCCCCGGAAAAGACCTTGGCTTCTATCAGATGATTGAGGACCCTTTGGCGATATCTTTTTCGGCTTCTTTCAGGTATCTTGTCCATGGCGGCATCAAGCTCTGCCCCTGTAATCTCCGCATCGCCCACTTTCGCTGCGATCTTCTTATCCCCATCGCCCGTTTTGCCGCGATCTTTTAATTCTGATTTTTCCTCACAGCCGCCGCCAAAAAACAAGAGGAACACAGTCACGCACAAAAGAAGTCTGGCTGATGATAGAACCTTCATAAGTTGCCTAACCTCCAATCAAATCTGTCAGTTGTCATTAGTTTTAGTAAAGATATCTTGAACCGCAATTAGTTTCTTTCCGCCTTGCGGCGGATTGCTTGTTTTGTTCGGCCAGGTCGGCCGAACAAAATGTCTGCGTTCGTCCGCGCCTGTCTGCGGTTAATTCATTTGACCAATTTCTTTCATCACGAGATCCACCACCTTGGGGATCAGGGCCTCGATCTCAGGGGAAAGATCGAGGCCCACGCTCAAATCCTTGGGTTCCACCCCGATGATGACAGGGTCTATGTAGTGCCCCATGAAATCCCCTACATTAAGGACATAGGGCAGGTCGATCTCGTGGAGAGAGGAAAGACACCTGTTCTCTCCCATTTCAATCTCTTTTCTGGTCAACCGGTAAATCGTGCCCGGCCCCATGTCCCCCTGGACCGCATCAATGATGATGACCTTTTCTCTGTGCTCCATATGCTCCAAAAGATCCACTCCCAGAACTCCGCCTTCGAGTACTTCCACCTCGTCCGGCAGGTCCACGGCCTGAAGGCGTTCCGCTATATGCACACCAATCCCTTCGTCTTTCAAAAGGATGTTTCCCACACCGAGAATGAGGATCGGTTTCCTCTCTGTTGGGGCTGGCGCTGACATAGGAAGAAGGGATGTATGAGGGGGGGCGTTCCCCCCCTCATATCTTAGAGGTGGGTGGGATCTATATTCACAACCTTCTCTTCTCTTTTTCCGCCTTTTTTCCGTTTCACAACGTGGACAGCGCAGGCAGTGCAGAAATCCCACGAATGTCCTACACGCAACACCTCCAACGGATGATTGATGTCCGGGACGAACATCTGCGTCATGGCCTTTTCAGCCGGCCCTATAATACCAAGTCCATCCTTCGGAGAGGCGTTCCAGGTCGAAGGGACCACGCACTGGTACTTTTCGATCTTTCCGTTCGTGCCGAGCTTCATCCAGTGGCCAAGGGCGCCCCTCGGGGCCTCGGTCCACCCATAGGATTTTCTATAAAACCTGTCCCCAGGCGGCGTTCGTGTCTTGCTCGTCGCCTGGCCCACCTTGGCTTCGAGCCTGTTCAGCCATCCGACCATAGCATTTGCGACCTTCCAGCACTCAAGCTGTCTGGCGGCATAACGATCCAAGGCCGAACCCCCCACGTAGGTGAGATTGTACGGATCGGCGTTCAGGTCCGGCCAGGTGAGTGTGCCGGACAGGGGTATGTTCATACCTCCTGTGCCGAAGATGTTGTTCAGGTTCGGCGCAGGATCACCGTACCGGGGGAATGTTACACCCGCAAAGGGGCCCACCGGGATTACGGGCGGGACGCTATTAGCCGTGTAAAAGTCATACAGGAACCCGGCATAGTAGTCGCCATTGACCTGCATCCGGGCCAAGGGGCCTACCTCATATGGCACCGCACCGGGTTTGCCGACCGGCGTTCCCCAGTCGGGATCCGACAAATCCTTGTAGCGCGGAGACTTGACCCACGAATAAGCGCCGGTCTTTCGCGGCTCTGGGGTCGTCTCCCCACTCAACGGCTGCTTCCACTGGGTCCCTTGATACGTGTAATAGCTGTTGGCCACGTTTTCGAATACATTCTGCTGAAGGACCGCCAGAGGATTTGGCGTTCCCGGATACTTATCCCCGCCTATCTTGCGTCCACGCCTCAAGAGCCGTTCGTCCGGGTTGGAGAGATCCCCTTTTTCAAAGACCCCATAGGCGAGGAAACGCTCGTAGGCATTGCCGTACCAGAAGTATTCCGGATAAAACATGGCCACTGCCACTGTATCAAAGAGCATGGTGCCGCCAAAGGCCCCTGGACTAACGTCGCCTATGATCGGCAGCTTGGCGGGATCAGCACCGTCAGCAACCCAAAGTGCAAAATCCGTCGGCTGGCCGACGAAGGACAAAATGGTGCCGGGGGCAGGACTCGCAGGAGTCCCTCCCACACCGCCTTCATAGAGAATCTCCCGCGTTTTATCAATCGCATCCTGGCTCACCGAAGTGGCTGCGCCGCCAGGGGTGAGGCCCTGGACAAAAGGCGCCCGGCCGCCCCAGATGGCCGTGATCTGATTACACATCCGCCGGATCTTGAGGGCGATCACATACTGAGCAACAAGATATACATTCAGATTATAAGTCCCAGCTGAACCGCTGCCCGCCATAGCCGTCGGAATCCGATAATAATACGGGTACAACGGGTCTGACTGATCAGGAGCATGCGAGGGACAAAACGGGGCCTTGTCCAAACCCGCCGCAGCAGGATCGATAAAATCGAGCGCGGCAAGATGATAGAGGTGGACGATATGGGACGCTACATAATTAGACCCATAAATCACATCCCGCGTCAGGTGCCCCGCTTCGGGGATGTCATCCGTGTCTGGCCTGGGATGAATGCTAGCATCCTCGTTGTGTACATTGAAACCATAAGCAAATCCAACGTTCTTGGCGGCCGCCAATCCATGGCTGACTAGTCAGACGCCTCAGATGCGGCCGCAGATAATGATGGCGTCCCTGGGATCACGGCCCTGCAAGATGATCTCAAAGCCGCGGAACATCATGCCCTTGACCTTGGCATCATGGCTCCTGCCGTCGGTATTAACGTCTACCTCCCATTTTTGATGTCCTTCAATACGGTTTACCGGATCTATATTAATTTGTGGCATCTATATTCACCTCCTTATTAGCCATTCTTATCAGAACTGAAAAACGGTGATCGACCGTCCGGAAAATCCGGCTCCGCGCAGCCTTGACACACGTAATTGGAACCCCTGGGCAGGGCGCCTACACACCACTGGTTGACGGTGTTATCGTCAAAGTTGTTCCATCTGCGCGTCGGACAGTCCGGAGAGGCCATAAAGCCGTTGCACCCCTCCGGCCGGGTACACCATTCTTTTTGGTTTGTGCCATCCCCGTTGCCCAGACCAGCGCCCAGGTCTGTACAAAGGTTCGTCTGTGAATATTTTGCACATGCCCCAGCCTCACAAAAGACCTCATAGCCTTTGTCTCCCGTGTATATGGCACGCGCGGTGTTCTTTTGGACATTCCTGCTGAACACCTGGTTGTTTCCATACCATACCCGATTGAGAACCTGTGTCGTATCCAGAGCCGGCAGGGCGCCGTTGAGAATGAAATAGGCTACGGGGTAGATCATCCAGTCAGGGTGCGGTGCGCAGCCCGGACAATTGACGATCTTGTCCTTCAATACGGTGTGGCCCTTGTAATTCACCAGGAAATTGTACGCCCCGGTCGCCGCGGTTTTATTCCCCTTGGCGGCAGGGATGCCGCCAAAGGAGGCACATGTGCCGAAGGCTACCACGCCGAGACAATTTGCACTGGTAGCGAGCCATTCAACGACCTCCGCGATGGTGCGCTCCTTCTTTCCGCCGCCGTCGCCCGTGTCAAAAGAACCGGCCACGGAAAACGGCTGGCGGCCCTTGGGAGTATTCACATGCGGATCGATCAACGGAATGGCCCCGGACAAGGCCAAGAAATACGGAGTATTGGCCTCGAGGCATTCCACATGATCCGTAATAAGGTCACCGGCGGAGGCCATGACCTCAGTCTGGTAGTCGAGGCTGATATAGCCGTTGGGGAAATTAGCCCATCCGGCACGCACACCGC
>JABXJW010000002.1:0-3722 GCA_013375395.1 Desulfobacterales bacterium | reverse complement strand
TAAGGGCCCCCACCGCGTCGCCTACCAGCAGGTCCACGATGTCCTGGACATAAGTTCCCAGGGGAGTGGGATCGGCATCGGTCCGCATGCGGTTGAGGATGCTCAGCGTGCACCCGCCGCACGACTGCCCCTGGAACCAGAGGACATGGGGCACGCCATAGTCATTACAACCGCATACGTCGGCAGCCAAAGCCTTTTCGAGCTTCAGGAGGTCCGTCTGGCTCAAACCCAGAGCAGCGGCAGAGGCGGTGCAGTACTGCAAAAATTGCCTTCTGGTTATCTTCATTATTCTATTCCCTCCTTTTCAGTACAAAGGGATTAAGGGTTGTTCCATGTGCAAAGGGTGGGGAGGGGAAAAAGAACCCCTCCACCACCGTTTTGCTTTTTATGGACAGGTGTCAGTCATGATATACACGCCGGGATAACCGTAAGAGGCGTCGCTCTTAACGCCGTCCTTTTCCACCCAGACGTAAACGTTTTTGTCTTGCGCCGCGGAAGGCACATCCACGGCCGCCTTGATCAAGGTTGAGGTCCACGCGGTCCTGTTCAGCTCCACACCGTTATTGTTCAGCCACATCTTCTTTGTGCCGATAAAGACCTTGCCATTGCCCTGGCTTGAGCCAAAGCCCCAGCCATAGATCTTGATCACACCATTTTTTATACCGTCAGTGCAAAAATGGGTGCGCTCCAGCGCGGCAGGACTGATCAGGTAGACAACAGGCTGGGTTACCAGCTCAAAGGACGCCGGATCGCTTACTTTCTCCTCGTGGATGATGTCGCCATCGCCACTGTTGTACCCGGGAGCACCAATATCCTCATAGTAGATGGACCTGACATAGACGGAATAGACGCCAAGCCCCAGAGCCTCGCACTGTCGAATGAGCGGCTCGCCTGTGTCTTGGATATAGTTGCCATTAGTGTCTTCAAACACGTCTCCGAACTGCGCCTTAAAACTAGAATTGGTCCAGGCCCCGTAATTTGTTGCCACATAGGTGCCCTGAGAGGCTACAAACTCGACAAGCTTGTAAATACCGTAGCCACCTGAATTCATGTCTTGAGCAGTCCCGAAGTCGGTTCCCGAAAGTGTAATGATCTCGCGGCACGCCCCTGTATCAGGGCTTATGCCGTTCAAGGTGCCACTGCTGACCAATGCGAAAACAGCGCTCGGATTTATTCCGCTGTTTCCGGACTCGGTGTGCACGCGGATATAGTAGTTGAGGCCGTCGGCAAAGACCCAGCAAGGAATCTGAATCCGGATCTCGTCATTTGTCCACGAGACGATCGGAACCTCCTGCCATGTAAGACCCGAGGTCGGCCTGATCACCACGAACCTATTGTCGGTCTTCTCATTGCCGAAGTAATCGCCAGTTATGGTAATAATACTATCGCACGGTATGATCTTCGGGTTAATGCCAGTGACCGCTGGTGCATCGGCCGGAGTTTCAGGGAACCAATCCGGCAGCAGGTCGGCATGGCACCCATAGCACTGGTCGTTGGCCGAAAAAACCCTGTAGTCGGTCGGCGCCAGATCCGTCGTATCCGTGTTGCTGACATCAGGCAGGTGGAAGCCGATTGCCTCCCAACCGTTCACTGCCGGTGTGTCGACGATGCCGCCCGTGCCCACGTGGGGCTCGATCTTGTGCAGGCTTCCTATGGTGTGGCACGTCTCACAGTACCGGATGAGCTCCAGATTGGCCGGATCCCAGCTCGGGTTGTCAGGATCCTGAGAGTGGCATCGGACGCAATCAGTCGATACATTGCCGGCAAAGAGCATGTGGTGGGTATCATAATTGCTCAGGACCGGCTTTCCGTATTCGAAGTAGTACCCACCGGTCCGGCTGTACGGTTCATAAGGATCATGGTGGTTGAACGTGGACGGGTGTCCGGCTAAATGATCCGTAGCGATCGTTTCATCAAAACCGACTTGTTGTGCCATCACGGTCTGCTCCCAGTGGCAGTTCTCACAAGAAAAGGGCGTGGGAGTTACCACTGAGGACGGATACTGGTCAAAGCCCACAAAGTCAGTCTTACCAAGCAGGCCGGGGTCGTGGCAGGCGATGCACTGGTCGGTATAAGACTCCTGCGTCAGGTGGTGCCAGCCGTTGTCGTAGGTATCGTGGCACCCTGAGGCCGCACAGTCATTTGTGACGACAACCCCGTTTGGGTCATCAGGATCAATCGCATGACAAAGGACGCACCCAGCCTGAGCCGCTTCCGAATAGTGATGCCTGTCTACCAGGCTGTTTCCGTGGCAAATACGGCAGTCGGTTTCCCCGAGGTAGGCGTACTGGGTGTCATATATACCAAGTTCCTGGGGCGCGTAGTCCATTAGCGGGACCGGCCGGTTGTAATCCTTGGCCGGCGTGTATGCCCACACAAAAGCCACTGTGGCAACAAGCATTAATACCACTGCCCCCACAAATAGCGCTTTTTTTTCTTTCACAATTCTCTCCTCCTTTCCTTACAAAAATCCTCTAGCGTTCCTTCATTTCTTTTTCCCTCCTTACACCTTTAACATGCTTCACCTCCCTCCCTCTTTTCTTGATAATGCCTGTCAGATATTACGATATTACATATTCTTCAGGATCACACTGTGATCCCATCCTGAAAACCTGACGATTTCTCGTCATGCTCTGTCAGCTCCCCCCGTATCGCCTTATATCCACAATATCCACATAATATCTATCCACATAATATCCACGTATCCACCCTTCTGTAACGACAATGATACTTGCAGACTCACGACCTATCGCGGGCAAATAATGAATGCAGACAGCCCCTCGGAGTAGTGTGAAACGATTGTGAAACGATAATGAGGTCTGCAAAAAGCGTGCTAAATTTACTTTTTAGAGCAGTTGTAGCGCCCTTTTTCTATTTCCTCATAGTTTCAGTATATTAGCCGTCTGGTTTCGCAGTGCGCATCTCGGCGAACCAGCCAAAATTTGGATAATAAAAGTTACACATGTGAAAACAAATTCCACTTCTGGGTAATACGACGGGCACGAGCCAAGGATCAATGAGATCAAGAGCGGGGGCTAAAACGCGGGTTTCCGGTTGCACTCGCCCGTCCCCGGCCACTTAACCCCAGTGACCGTGGCATGTACTGCAACCTTCCCAAGCGGGGTGGAACATGTTTTCGACAAATCAACACTGTCGGGATAATTGTCCACGTCCTGTTCTGCGCCGGCAAAGCCGCCATGACACCGGCAGCAAAACAGATTGCACTGGTTACAATGACTGTAAAACAGCGCACAACCGGAGGCGTCTATCTCTTCGCCGCCTGTGCCGGCATGCTGCTCATGGCAGTAGGCACAGTTACCTCTGCCGTACGCGTTCCGGTTGAGTAACAATGTGTTGAGAATTAACACGGAACATAGGCAAAAAATATCACACGTCTGGGAAATAGAATGCCACTATTGAGAGTAGATAGAAGGGGACATATACTGAGAAGACGAGACCGGTCACTCTCTTTTTCAACTTTCTGTTTTAGTGGCATGAAATATGCTCCGCATTCGATTCAAGATGGTTTGCCAACGTACCGAATATCAACCTGGGCATTTTGAACGCCTTTCTGACCGAAAAGGGAAAGGGGGTAGGCTTAACGCGGCATCAAAGGAGCGGTTTGGCGAACGCCTCAGCTCATTCGGTTTGACCGGCCTGCTCCCCGCAAGCCCCGTCCGGAAGGGCGGGGTCGAGGGGAGCTATAGTGAAATGTTTGTCTT
>JABXJW010000037.1 GCA_013375395.1 Desulfobacterales bacterium | reverse complement strand
CATTGGTACGTCGCACAAGCGATCCCGCAGATTGACGCCGAGATTGCGGAAAAGGGCCATTTATGGATGGAAACTAGCTATGATGGTGCGAAAGGACAATGGGGTGAACCCTGTATTTGATGAAACGAAAGAATGTATTTTCTTGGCAGTACCAATTTTTGCGGAACCAAGTGCGACTGAACATGGAGGTATTGAATGGACCACCCCAAAATGGCAGTGTTCGTGCTAACAAGGTGAATTAACATGGTTTCTTTTTTTTCGTATTATGCCAACCTGGCATAATAGACGGTGAGTCCCAGCCTGATAGAATATCCTGTCAACCGAACCTTTTGTTCTTAATCCATAGAATTTATAGGCTTTTCATCGTTTCCCTGCCAACTTTTTCGCCTTGGCACACTTTATGCCGAGATAGAAAGTAAACAATATTCAATGAGCATTTCAACGAAAGAGGAAGGGGGCAAAGAAGATGTTACAAGAAGATTTGAATTTCCTGCAGGTTGTGTCGATTGTAACTTCCCGGTTCGGATGTACGATAGACAGCATCGACCCCGAGGGAAGAACCGTCTCGATTAGCTGCCCCGGCGGCAAAGAGAAAGAAGTTGAGTGCGCTATGGCTCTAGGAGAAATCTTGGAAGGTAAATGCGACTCCCAGAGCATATGGGCTGTTTCGTGATGTCTTGCAAGGTTCTCATACATAAGATGTGCGACATAGCCCTTGTTGTCTTTATTGCAAAAGGCAAACGAGCTATGAAAATACGAACGATAAACAAAACAGCATTTATAACGCCGTGAGTGGTGCAAGCCATGAACAAATTGCGTGTTAAGTGCATCAAATGCCAAAAGGGGTCCTGATGGGACGCCCTTTAGTTCTCCAGTTTCCAAGTAATCCTTTTAGAGCCGGTTCATGATGGCAATAAAGTCGAAGATAGATGAAGATTGTGAGGAATTGAGCGTTGTAGCGGACCCATGGAACATCAAACTGAACCGCAATAGCGAGCGCATTCCCCGCGACTTGCTGCGGTGAGCTTCAAACCTGCAAAACTGAAGATCGCCCCCTTTCTCCAAACTGCAAAAATTTTACACGGAAGCCCTGAGTATGCGGAAGCCGAGGTCGCCCATTAAAGGGTAGGTCACGCCAACTATCATACATTACAATACATTTCTTACTATTGCCAGCTATGTGGAATTGGTGTAGATTTCAACATCCTTTTTCAGCCAGCACGAGTAGGTTCCTGAACTCAGCCAAGCGTGGAGATTTCACGCACTGGAACCTTCGTCCCGCCCCGGAAGATAAAAATGGCGTTCCAGAGAAGGGTTAGTTGTTTGCCCAGAAGGGAGAGATGAGATTGTTTAGTTTTATTCATGCCGCCGACATTCATCTGGACAGCCCTTTAATAAGGCTTGAACGTTATGAAGGCGCACCGGTTGAAGAGTTGCGCCAGGCAACACGGCGTGCCCTTGAGAATCTTGTCGGACTGGCCATTGCTGAGGAGGTTGCTTTTGTCCTCATTGCGGGGGACCTGTACGACGGCGATTGGAAGGACTACAACACAGGACTCTATTTTACATCTCAGATGACAAAGCTGCGGGAAGCCGGCATTCCGGTTTTCATCATCAATGGGAATCACGACGCTGCCAACAAAATCACTAAGGCGCTTCGACCACCGGAAACCGTCCGTTTTTTTTCTACCGATAAACCCGAGACATTAAACCTTGATGACCTTGGCGTGGCGATCCACGGACAAGGTTTTGCAAGACAGGCCATTTATAAGGATTTGTCCGCCTCGTATCCGTCAGCCTTGCCCGGATACTTCAACATCGGGATGCTGCACACGTGTGCAACCGGGCGGGAGGGCCACGAATCTTATGCCCCTTGCAAGATCGACGGGTTACTTTCAAAGGGCTATCAATATTGGGCTTTAGGGCACGTTCACCAACAAGAGGTGATCTGTGAAGATCCAATGATCGTTTTCCCTGGAAACATCCAAGGCAGGCATATTCGGGAAGCCGGCCCTAAGGGATGCATGCTTGTGACGGTTGATGATAGCGGACTGGCCGGCGCTGATTTCCGGCCCCTGGACGTTATTCGCTGGCTTTCGTGCGACGTTGATGCTTCGGGCGCTGCGAACGGCTACGATGTTGTCGATCGGATTTACGAAAGGCTCGAAGATCATTTGCAACAGAGCGACGACGTCCCGTTGGCCGTGCGGATCGAGGTCTCCGGAACGTGCCGTGCCCATAATGAGCTTATGGCTGATCCGGAACGCTGGAGGAATGAGATCCGGTCTGCAGCCATCGATTTGGGCGGCGGCCGCGTTTGGATTGAAAAAGTGACAGTCCTCACCAAGCTTTTATCCCAAAGCGAAGCGGGCAAATTGGCCGAAGGTCCGGTGGGGGAACTCGTATCCCTTCTTGATGAGATCCGATCTGATCCAGGTCGTTTGCGAAAGCTGGGTGAGTCCTTGGACGATCTCTTGAAGAAGCTTCCAAGGGAAGTCAAGCATCCACACGACGGGACAGCTCTCGAAGAAAGTGAGTGGCTCGCCAAGATGCTCGAGGGAGTTCGGCCACTGCTGCTCGGCCGGCTTATGTCCAAAGGGAGTGGCGCATGAAAATTCTTCAGATGAAGCTGCTCGCATTTGGTCCGTTTACAGACAAGCCGCTTGAGCTTGGCGCCGGACACGAAGGTTTTCACATTGTTTATGGTCCGAACGAAGCAGGTAAGAGTTCTACCCTTCGGGCACTTCGACAAATGCTATATGGTATCCCCGAAAGGTCTTCGGACGATTTCATTCACCCGTATGCAAAGATAAGGATCGGAGGAGTACTGCGGAGGAGCGACGGAACAGTCCTGGAATTTGTCCGGCGAAAAGGAAGGATCAATACGCTTCGGGCTGCCGATGACGAGACATTGATCGATGAATCACACCTGCAAGCTTTTTTAGGCGGTGTGGACCGGGACCTCTTTGCCACCATGTTCGGCATTGACCATGCTGATTTAGTCAGCGGTGGGGAGGAAATCATCCAGGGAGGTGGAAACATCGGCCAGGTCCTTTTTGCCGCAGGATCGGGAATTTCTGATCTCCGAAAAATCCAGGACGAACTCCAGGACGAAGCCGACAGTCTGTTCAAACCCTCAGCACAGAAACCCCAAATAAACGAAGCTGTGGCGGCCTTCAAAAAGAATCAAAAGGCGATGCGCGAGGCTCAGTTGCCCGATCAGGAGTGGGTCGGGCATGACCAAGCCTTGCGCGAGGCATTGAAGCGGAAGCGATCTATTGACGGCGACCTGGAACAGAAAATGCGCGAACGTCAGCGCCTGGAACGGATTAAGGAAGCGCTCCCAGCCATTGGACGACGAAAGGAGCTGTTGAACCATCTTGAGATATACGCCGATGCCCAGGCGCTGCCTCCTGACTTTGGTGAGCGGCGACGGAATTTCCTGACGAATCTCAAGATTGCCCAAAATGAGGAGACCCAGGCACTTCAAAGCCTTGAAGAGATCAGCAAGGGGTTGGGAAAACTGGTTGTGCCGGGGCCGTTGCTTGAGCACGCAGAGTTGATCGGACAGCTCCAGCAGGATCTTGGCAGCCACCTGAAAGCAAAGAAAGACCGGTCGAGGCTCTGGACGCAACAAAGGGGCCTGGAGGAAGAGGCAAAATCGATCCTTCAGGAACTTCGTAGCGCCCCCTTGTCGAGCAAGGGGCAGGCTCTCACACTCGATCAGGCTGAAGAGCTGCGCCTGGGCAAAGCGGAGAGTATCCGGATACAGGAACTGGGCGGCGCCCACGAGCGTTTGAAGACCCGATTGGAAACTACCCAAAAAGAAATTGGGAAGCTGAGCCTTAGGGTTGCCCATTTGAAGGAGCGGTTAGGCAGCTCCGAAGATCCACCGGACACTACCGAACTTGGAAAAGCCATCGAACATACGCAGCAGCAGGGGCGTTTGGAAGACAACTGCCAGACTGAGTTGAGAGAGATAGGACGGACTCAGGAGGTGGTACAGATGGCTCTGAAGAAGCAGACACTCTGGCGCGGAAGCCTTGAAGAGATCGAAAAACTGCCGATTCCTTCCCTGGAAACCGTGGACACTTTTGAAGCCCGGCTGGGTACCGCAGAAGAAGCGGCGGGGAAGCACCGCTCGGGTATCGCCGAGATCGAACAGAAGTTGTTGCAGATTGACGGTCAGATCGAACAAATTCGGATGGAACAGGAAGTTCCCACCGAGAGTGAATTACGCGAAGCCAGGCGAAAGCGGGAAGAAGGTTGGCAGCTTGTCCGTAGAGCCTGGAAAGGCCAAAGCGTGACCGCCGAACATGAGCGAGATTTTGTGGCAGCCTTTCCACCTGCCAAAGACCTGGCTGAAGCATACGAATACAGTGTCAAGCAGGCTGATGACCTTGCGGATCGGCTTAGGCGCGAGGCTGACCGTGTTGCCAATCAGGCGTCGCTTCTTGCGGAGCGCGAAACACAGAAAACGCTGAGAGCGCATTTGAAGCACCAACTGGAGACCGCTGAAAACAACCTGGCCAAGATCCAAGGTGAGTGGTCTGCACAATGGGAACCTATCGGTGTTTTGCCGCAATCGCCGAGGGAAATGCGCGTTTGGGTGCAGAACCAGAAGGCTTTGGCAGATCAAGTCTCAAACATCCGAGAGCGAAAAGCAAGAGCCGAGGATGTGAAGGCCCAAATCGAAATACATTGTGTGGAATTGAGCGCTTGCCTTGAGCTACTTGGCGAGCCCCCGGCCGGCAAAGATGAAATGCTGAGCCACCTCGTGCGAAGGGGCCGGAGAGTCGTGGACCGTTTGGACAAGATACGGTCCGATCGGGCAGGGGTTTCACGGGAGCTGGAACAACGCACAGAGGAGCTGCGAGATGCAGAGTCACGAGTCCAAAACGCCGAACAGGAACTATCGCAGTGGCGTTTCAAATGGGCCGAGGCGATCAAGCCGCTGGGCCTGGAGACCAATGCCGGCCCTGGCCAGGCTAACGCGGTGATGCAGGATATCAAGAGTCTGCTTGATAAGCTCAAGGAGGCCAAGGGGTATAGCCGGAGAATCTATGGCATAGACAAAGACGCTGAGGACTTTTTCGAGGAGGTCAGGAGTCTGGCAGAGCGTGTGGGGACAGATCTACTACAACTCCCTGTTAAACAGTCTGTGGCCGAACTTAACGCCCGCCTTATGCGGGGAGAAACAGCAAAGGCCCAAAAGCAAGATTTGGAGAAACAGCGCCGGAAAGAACAAGATAAGCTTCGGAAAACAAGAAGCCAACTTGCGGAAATCGGTGCTCAGTTGGACGGCATGTGCGATGAGGCTGGATGCAAGAGCGTTGAAGAGCTTGCCGAGGCCGAACAACGATCCGATAGCAGACGGAAGATAGAGACCGAACTCGAGCAACTTGAGGCACAGCTTCGCAAGTTGAGTGCCGGCGCTACCCTTGACGAGTTTGTCAGGGAGGCCCAAGCTGTTGATCCCGATAGCATTTATCCGGTGGTGAATCAGCTCGCCGAAGAGATCATCGAGTTGGAGCGGCAAAAGTCTGAGCTTGACCAGACCATCGGGAGCGAGCGAACCGAGCTCAGCAAGATGGACGGAAGCGCCCGGGCGGCAGAGCTGGCCGAAGAATCTCAGGCGCTCCTGGCACGCCTTGAGACCGATGTAGGACAGTATGCCAGGCTCCGACTCGCATCCACGGTTTTGAACCAGGCCATTGAAAGATACCGGGAAAAGAACCAGGGGCCGATCCTGGAACGGTCAACCGAGCTTTTCGCACGTATGACCCTGGGGTCATTCGATGGTTTGCGGGTGGACTTCAATGATAAAGGAGAGGCTATGCTCGTAGGCGTTCGACCGGGGGGCAAGGAGGTCGTTACTGTCGAAGGCATGAGTGACGGAACCACGGACCAACTGTATCTTGCCGTCCGGCTGGCGAGCCTTGATGCGTATATGGAAAGAAACGAAGCCATGCCGTTTATCGTTGACGACATCTTGATCAAGTTCGACGACGAGCGGGCAAGTGCTGCTTTGCAAGTTCTCGGTGAAATATCCAAGCGGACGCAAGTCATCTTTTTCACCCACCACAAACGTCTTGTTGAGCTGGCCGAGGCTCATGTTAAGGAAGAGATACTGTTCACACATTTTCTCAATGCGTGAGTCGAGACTCAATCGGGCAAGAATCTGGAACGTGATTGACAATCTCAAATAAGTTTGCCACATCCGCCTGCAACCGGTCACTCCCAGGATGAAGCCGACCGTTTCCCACAACCACGAGATCAGGATCCTCTGCATTGTGTGCGCGGTGATCCGTCTGCGCCGTGATCTGAAAATATGGGTATCACTAATCCGCCCGAAAACAATCCGTATGCTCCCCAAATCCCTTGACAAATCAAATCATTAAAGCTAACCTCCCCAAAAGATCAAAAAAAGAGTATGCTATGAGCCTCACCAAAGCCGACATTATTGATGCCGTCCGTACTAACCTTGGCCATTCCAAGGCACAGTCCGCCAAACTTGTCGAATCCCTCCTGGAAATCATGAAGAGAACCATGGCAAATGGCGAGGATGTCCTTATCAGCGGCTTCGGGAAGTTCTGCGTCAATGAAAAGAAGGAACGCAGAGGCAGGAACCCCCAGACCAAAGAGGACATGATGCTGAGACCGAGGAGGGTGGTCACTTTCAAATGCTCGGGGGTGTTGAGGGATAGGATTAATGGGGAAGGGACAGGCTCCAGGTAAGGTTACTATCTTCTCAGATAGGGTCTTACTCTGCGTTTCTTCGTCATGGTAATGAGGACAAGCCCGATGACAAACCCGCCTACATGAGCAAACCATGCTATACCACTTGTTGTCCGTGATCCAAACTCGGTAATCCGCATCAATACCTGAATCAATATCCAGTAACCTAGAAGAATTATCGCAGGAATGCTTACCACCTGTATAAAAACAACCAATACCAAAAGCGTTCTGATGCGTGCCCTTGGGAAAAGAAACATGTATGCACCAAGGACTCCTGCTATTGCACCGCTGGCTCCAATCGTTGGAACCTGAGAACTGAGGTTTAGAAATCCAAGGGAGGAAGTCGGTGGTACTTGTTGGTACCAAGAAGGCTCTGGTGATCGGGATCAAGAACGACAAGACACAGAAGAGGTATACGTATTTGAGATACAGGCTGAACTAACGAAAGGCAATATCAACATATGGCAAGAAAGGCGAAAATTCCGGAGAAGTATCAAGTCTGGATTAATGTTCGGAAGAGATACCATCTTTCACACGCTCGCATCCAAATGGCCAGAGAACTCGGCATGAACCCAAAGAAGTTCGGAAAGATCGCAAATCACAAGCAAGAGCCCTGGAAAGCGCCCCTGCCAGTCTTCATTGAAAACCTTTACTTTAAGCGTTTTGGAAAGAAGCGTCCGGGTGAAGTCAAAAGCATTGAGCAAGTTGCCAAAAAACAGGAGAAAAAGAAGGCGGTCCGTCGCAAGCGCAAAGAATTGGAGAAACAAGGGGTTGGCCCAAGCGTCGATGACACCAATCTAAATTCTCAGTCAAGCTGACCCTGGCGTGCAATTTTGTTGTCAGGGCCAAATCGGGAGTATTATGGGTATAAGCTTACGAGTTTTTCTTGTGAATGACGATCACTCAATACAGCGTCTTCCTTTGGCGCGTTACGAGCGACTCCTCCAGCGTGACGCCGAGGAACGTCTTCCACAGTATGCCGACAAGCGTGTGCGGTACGTCGAGGTTGCAGTGGAACTTGCACACCGAAAGCCAGTAAGAATCTTGCGGCTTCAGTACTTCATACTCTCATTCGATTCTGAAGGGCGGATCGATACTGCTGAACAGGAAAGGGAAAGGAGGCTGGCTGTCGATCTCTTGCCCCCGGTGTTGCCGGAAGAACAGCCCGGACTAGTCATTGATGCTCAGCACCGCTTTGCTAAGAAGCGTTATGATAATGAGTACAGATGGACACCCAGCCCGGAACTAGAGGCGGCAATCGTGCGTGGCATATTTGGTAAGAACCGACTCTGAGTTGGTACATTCTTCAGCACCCCGGCTTATATTGGGCAACCCTTTCCCATCACATGGAATTTATTTCCTCTATATTATAAGTATCATATCAAAACAACCAAGAAAGGTAATCATAAAACTTCTCCTTCCTTGAAAACGTCCCGCATGCTTTGTCCGGTAACTGATTATTTCTTTCTGAAATAGCACAAACAAATTACGGCAGAATATGCTTGACAATTTCCTCTTGTTTTTTAATAATAAACATGTTTACTTAAAAAACACGTTTATTGGGATTAGGTTTATGAACCGACGCGAAGCATCGAAATTTGAAACTCGTCAACTGATTCTAAATGCCGCCAAAAAACTCTTTCAGGAAAAGGGAGTCGAGCAATGCACCATGCGGGGCATTGCAAAGGAGGCCGGCGTTTCCGCGGCATCGGTGGTGTTGCACTTTAAGAACAAAACCGCACTGCTCGAAATGGCGCTTTATGAGGACATTGAGCGCACCCTTGCGCAAGCCGTTGCATCGTTGCCCCCTGAAGCGGGCCTGCTTGATCGGCTCATGCATATACCGCAAGCCATGTTTTCCTTCTACGACACCAACAGGGAGCTTTACCGCGCCTTGGTCCGCAAAACGGTATTCGAGCCTGAAGAGGACTACCCCCGTCTGACCCGGCAGTTGGAGAATCATCTGCAGTTTCTTGGCGGGCTAATCGAGCACGAGAAAGCTCTGGGCAATATCCGCCCTGACGTAGATGTGAATATCGCGGCCGCCTCGCTCGCTTCATTGTACATCGGCGTTTTGATTATTTTTTTCCGAAATCCGAAAATCACGCCGCAAATGGCGTTGGACATGCTTACCGCCATGAAGTGGCAATGCCTGACAGGCATCAAGGTTGTGAGGGAGGAAAAATGACAACTATTCATAAGAAGTTCGAAATCTGGTTCGCCGAGCTCACCGCACTGGTCTATCGAAGGAAATATGTGGCGCTTGTCTGCATGCTTCTGATGACCTTTGCGCTGGCCAGTCAAACTGCGCAACTCAAGATCGATACCCGCGACGAAAGCTTCTTTCATGACGATGATCCGACACTGATTGCCTACAACAACTTCCGGGACACATTCGGCCAGGATGACATGTTCATCATTGCGATGAAACCGCAGGATGGTTTGACCCGGAAGTTTTTTGCCACCCTGTATCAGATCCACAATGAGTTGGAAAATTCGGTTCCCTATCTCGACGATATTACAAGCCTGGTCAATGGACGCATCATCAGGGCAGAAGGCGACACACTCATTGTGGAAGATCTCATGAAAAAACCACCGGAAACCGACGCGGAGCTCAACCGGGTACTGAATCTCATTGATCGCTACCCGCTTTATGAAAATCTGCTGGTGTCTCGCGACAGGTCCATAACCTCCATTCTCATTAAGGCACAGGCCGTCAAAGAGGTGCCGGAAGATGAGATCTTGGCAGGATTTGAGAAGGACGTTTCACAGACAATCGACAGCAGGCACACCTATCTGAGCAATGAGGAGAGTGTCGAAATTAACGAGGCTGTCCGCAAGGTGGCGGCAAAGTATCAGGATCGGGGAATCGACTTTCATTTTGCCGGGACCCCGGCGTTTGTAGCCGAAATTCAAAGAGGTATTGAAAAAGATCTCAGTATCATAATCCCCCTGTCATTCCTGGTGATTATCATATTTCTCCTTGTCCTTTTCCGCAGGATTTCCGGAGTAATCTATCCACTGATCACTGTGTTTTTCTCACTCATGTCTTCCCTCGGAATCATGGCTATGTCAGGAATACCAATCACCAATGTCATTCAGATTCTGCCTACGTTTCTTATTGTGGTCGGCATTGGCGACAGTGTCCACATTCTGACGATTTTTTACCGGAACCATCGCGAGATAAACGATAAACGTCAGGCCATCATTCAGGCAGTGGGCTATGCCGGGCTGCCGGTCTTGATGACCAGCGTGACCACGGCATGCGGTCTGTTGTCCTTTGCTTTGGCGGATGTAGCAAACGTGGCGCAACTTGGCTACGTGGCGCCTGCCGGCGTCATGCTGGCTTTTTTCTATACAGTGGTTCTTTTGCCGGCATTGATTGCGATATTTCCGGTTAAGCAGGCCAAACCTGTCCCAAAAGGCAAACTCCCCATGACGGATCGGTTATTTGGCGCTATCTCACGGGTTACAACCCGGCGTCCGGTTCTTGTGGCCGTAATTTCAGCGATAATCGTGGTCGGCGCCGGTTACAGCGCTCTCTCTGTACGGTTTTCCCATAACGCCCTTACCTGGTTCCCTGAAAATACCCCGATCCGGGTTTCCACAGAGCTGCTCGACAATATCAATGGCGGCACGGTTATGCTGGAAGTGACAGTGGATTCCGGCACGGGAAACGGCCTGCACAATCCGGATCTGCTACGGCGGCTGGATGAGGCGGCAGCCTTTGTTCCAGGTCTGAAGGCCAATGATATCCAGGCAGCCAAGGCCTGGTCCATTGCCGATGTGCTAAAGGAAATCAACCGTGCCCTGCATGAAGACAGAGATGAAGCCTATACCGTTCCGAACAAACGGGAGATGATCGCCCAGGAGTTGATTTTGTTCGAATCAAGCGGCAGCGATGACATGGAGGATGTAGCGGACAGCACTTATCAAATAGGTCGTCTCTCCATCCTCGCTCCCTTTACGGACTCTGTCCTGTACAAGGATTACATTGACAAGGTCAAAGATTATCTCGACAAACAGTTTCCCAATGAAACAACGACCCTGACGGGCCACATTGCTCTTTTTATGCAGATCACCAAAAACTTCATCACCAGTATGGCCAAAAGTTACGTATTTGCATTACTGGTCATCACACTTTTGATGGTGCTGATGATCGGTCGCGTCCGCATTGGGCTTATGAGCATGGTTGCCAACGTGGTTCCGATCATCTGCATTTTCGGTGTCATGGGGGGCTGCGATATCCCATTGGATATGAGCACCATTCTTATCGGCAGCATTGTTCTGGGGCTGGTTGTGGATGATACGATTCACTTTCTTCACCATTTCCGCAGAGCCTATAAGGAAACATCGAGTGTTGAAGCGGCAGTGCGCGAGACCCTGTTTTCCACGGGCCGGGCGCTGGTTATTACCAGTCTGGTGCTCTGTGGCGGCTTTTTTATCTACATGACCTCTTACCTTGCGTATAACATACGGTTCGGTTTGTTAACCGGATGTGCAGTGCTTTTTGCCTTGGCAGCGGATTTTTTCCTGGTGCCCGCCTTGCTCAGTCTTGCGTATGGAAAGAGGACTTCTGCCCCTGAAAGCACTTCCAAGGATTGAGCTCTGACTGGGACAGGGGCGGGACGACCATTTTTTTGTGTTACAATGGTCTTGTGAATCGCATAATTAAATTTATCCCGCTGACAGCCTTGAGTCTGTCTCTGACAATGGGTTTCCCCAAAATAGCCGATGCTGGAAGAATAAATATATCGGCGACCATTGCTATCAGCGGTGTTGCAGGTGGGATCTATTACTTCGCATCTTTAACATTGGCGGACACATCCGCTTTGCAGCCCATTCAAAGGGAAACTGGGGCATTGCTTAATCATGGTCAGAAAGGTTGGAAGATTGGGTGTCCTCGCCTGAAACTGGTGAAAGAAGGGCGTTTTGGCTATACCCCTTATGTCGATATAGTGACATTTCGTTTTTAGGATTGGGCCCGCGCCTTAACCTTATTTTAGAGCCAGACTGGGTACATCCAGTCCATAGAACCTCAAAAAGGGCTGGCTGATCATTCCGACCTTAATCCAGACTCCATCACTCTGCTACCCCTCAGAATCCTTATTATTCCACCTGACGTATCAGAGATTTGTACCCGTGTCAGTTTTTTACAGAGGGCAGACCTTGCTATAATCTCACCGCGGGAAACGATAGTTGTTCTCTAATTCCCTCGTCTGCTTCGCTATCTTCAGCCAAGTCGTCTTCAGAGACGATAGGCCAGAATCTGAACTTGCTCCCTTCCAAATATATCTCTTCAATTTCGAATGCGAGCCATCTTCTTTTTAGTCTTTCCGCCACTGCTCCCGTCGTATTGCTTCCGGCGAACGGGTCCAACACCAAGTCGCCTTCATCGGTTGTGAGCTTTATCGCAAATTCCGGGAGGTTCCACGGAAATCTTGCCGGATGCGGTTTTATCCCCGCTTTTTCACAGGACTTGATATAGGCGTCGTTGGCACTATTATTCCCGCATTCAAGCAGATTCGAAGGAATGGCACCACCCTTGTCCCGTTTGAATTTGCCTGTGATTTTGTGGCCGCTGGGCCTCTCTTTTGCCCTGTAACCTTTTTTGAGCAGCCTTTCCATATCCTTGCTGTATGGTGCTAGAACATTCAGGTTGGAAGCTTTGGGACGCTCTGTCTTGCATAACCAGAATATATACTCGACAGAGTCTTTTACCCTTTGGCGAGTGACGGTAACCCATTGGGCAGGGACCGGAAGCTTTGCAGGGTTGTGCCAAAATAATTCCTGGGCAAGAAAAAAACCAACCTTGTCAACCAAAGCAACCAAAAGCTTGAAGTGATAAAGTGATTTCGTGGGGTGCCCTTTGTTGTAACTCCCACCGATATTCAGGAAAAAACTGCCTTCCGGCTTCAGAACCCTGTTAAACTCCTTGGCGAACTCTAAGAACCATTCAACATACTTGTCTTTGTCTACGTTCCCATATTCCTTTTTGAAATGCAGCGCATAAGGTGGGGATGTGAAAATTACGTCAACGCTGTCGGTACGAACTCCCTTCAGCAGGTCGAGTGCATCACCCACGTAAGCCGCACCAAGCTCAGTTTTATAAACGGGTTTTTTGCTTGGGATAATCAATCTTGATTTCTCCTGCAATGCCTTTCAGGACAACAATAACATCCTTTTCCCATGGAGTGGTTGGATTGAACGGCACAGGTTGGAATACTTTCAGCAAGTTGGGATCCCCAGCCTTTTCCAGATATTTGGTGGCAATGAAGAAGAAATCCCATTGTCGGGTCTGGTTAAACATGCAAACAGCTAATATGTGGAAATAGCCAACAGAATATGACCGCGTGTTGGTTCCATCCTTAGAATTTCTGGTCTTCTGGACTTCCACTTTGTACGATGGTTTTTGCTTATAAATCCCGTCCTCACCACTGCGCAGGTTCTTACACTCCACAGTGTATCTTTTCCCTTTGTACGTGATTACAAAATCGGGAACCCCATCCTTATCGCTCCATTCAAAGTCATCAATAGCCTTTCCTACTTTTAAATTGTCAAGATATTTGGACAGATATAATTCCGCAAGCTTTCCTTTCACATCCACCTGAGCCCGAAAGCCTTTGTGTATGGCTGCCATAATGTCATCGGCAGGCGCATTGAACATCTCCTCAAGAGGGTGGAGCGCAACCCTAAATAATTCCGCTAATGTGATACCCAGAGACTCAGCAATCTTCTGAAACGACGCAATAGTTGCGTTTCTTTCGCCTCGTTCAATCCCCCCTATGTAAGTGGGATGTAGCCCACTTTTATCGGCTAAGTCCTCTTGTGTCCAGCCTTTCGCTTTCCTAAGTGCTTGGACCCGCTGGCCGATTTGTTCGTGAATGTCAGCCATGTTGTTTGACTAACATTCACCGGAATCGCCTACAAGAGACTATAAGTATTAAAAGCGACTATAAGTATTGTCACGAAGTTCATTTAAGTGCTGTAATATATGCATAAAATTAAATTGTCAACATAAAACCAGCTTGTGTTAACCTGTTTTGATTTAATCGTTATGCTACCAGAGGCACACGTGAAAATGTGGGAGGCTCTTTCTTGTCCATTCCCTCCTTCATTCTGATCTCAACAGCCCCTTACCCTTCAGAATGCACCACTTTAGTTCCGTTTCATTTTTCTCTTGACAGAATACTAGATGTTGTGAGCTAATTAAAGCTCCTATGACTATATATAGTGGATAGACACAAATAAAAAGCCTTGACCCCGAGCGAGGGGGCAAGGCTGACTAAAGTGTGTCGGAGAATTCGGCACGGTGTAAGTTGTCTGTATATTTTCCACCTATTACAAGGCATATGGTTATGTTAAGTGTTTTGGAAGTCGCAGCTCAAGCTCCCGTAATTCTACGGCATACCTTCAAATTATGTCGAAGAAGGAGGTGAATACAATGGGAAAACCAAGAGACACGTACAAGTACAATTATAAAATTGGCAACAAGATTGTACATCGCGGTATAACCAATAACTTGGAGCGACGGGAAATAGAACATCAGCAAAAGTGGCCTAATGGACATATTAGACAAGTCGGTCGTCGCACCACTGAAGAAGCCGCGAGAGAATGGGAAGAGGAAATGGGTGTTAGTTAATTCTTTTCCCGCATAAAGAAAAGCCCCTTGGATTCAATTTGAGGGGCTTTTGATCTATCCCAATACCCTGTTACCCTTCAGAATCCTTGACAAAAGCCTGCCTTGTTAGTAGCCTGCATCGAAGTTCCGCTGTGACTCGTTAACCCCGAGCATAAGTGGACACTATGAACTGACTTCCAAGACCCAGTTTTTCAAGAAGAGAGTGTGATTTTGTTGTTTTTTGACTGACTGAGGGCTGGATGAAAAAAACTCAGTTTCAGGGAGACAAGCTGAGATACAGGAAAGATCGGGTTTTTGATAGGGTTTTACTTTTGAAAGCGTAACAGTTCAACCAGTTGCGATAATATGTGGCAAGATACCCTTGATTCTCAACCAAGCTGGATATTAATCCAAAATATTGAGTCCATGTGTAATCATTGTCATAGACACTTGACCTGAGCCTATTACCGTTCAGAATCCTTGACAAAATCCTTTTGTTTTGCTAGAGAAATTTATTATGAAGCTGTTCCCATAGGCTTTGAACGTATAGGTAGGGCGAAATCGGCCAAGTATCAGGTCCCCATAGAAGAATTGGCCCCAGCCTTTGGGGTTGGACCCAATGCCGGAATATATCCTTCGAAAAGGAAAACGGCCAGTCGACAAAAAAACCAAGATCGTTAATGAGACGCTTGAGCGCGTACGCCGCAGACTTCTAGATCTAACTCGTCGAAATGTCCTCCTGAATTTTCGAGAAACCCGCCGAACGATTCGAATAGTTGATGAATCCCCCGAGAAAGCCTTCAATCGCCTCGTAGCTGACGGGAAGTCGTTGGAACTATTGCCGCTGCCGGAACCTGATGAGAATGACGAGGCAGACACGAACGCGGATGGCCGAAGAAGTATTCAGTTGAAACTCTTGAGTACCACCGGCAAAGACAAGGAATCAGACAGAAACAACGTAGAGCCCTTAAAGAGCACTCACGATCCTAATAGGTCAACGGCGCAGAATCGACGTCGCTCCGACAACTGCCTGCAGACCGAATTGGTTGATCAGCCTCTTGAACGACGGTGCAAAAATGCGATGCGCTATTGGCGCACCGGTATTGAGGAAGCTGGAATCAACTTCCTTTTTATCGCCATCGGCTTTCTCGAATGGTACGAAGATGATCATTCCGACGTGTCTAACCGTGCCCCGCTTATTCTTGTGCCGATCAATATTGAGCGTACTCGCCTAAATCGCAAAACCAATTGTTACAGGTACGTGATAACTTACAGCGGGGAGGACATTGAGACGAACCTATCACTGGCAGAAAAACTCGACCTAGATTGTGATCTGATTCTCCCGAGCCTGGAAAACGATTCGACGCCCGAGGACTATTTCGCCGAAGTCAAAGTCACAGTCAGGCAAAAACGCCGTTGGCGAGTGCTCCCCGACATTTTTATAGGCTTTTTTAGTTTTGCAAAA
Organism: Desulfobacterales bacterium; assembly: GCA_013375395.1. GTDB lineage: Bacteria > Desulfobacterota > Desulfobacteria > Desulfobacterales. The sequence continues at coordinate 6,881 of JABXJW010000037.1, read as the reverse complement.
CTGCGCATTTACAAAGACTTGGATGACGATAGCTGGGCCGCTACACAGAGGTTCACGGAGCACCCGCTTGTACGAGACATCCTTGCGGGGCGCGAAGAGGAGGGAGTTCAAGACGCCTACCTATATGGGCAAGAATATGACATCGATGAATACCCAGGCGTTGAGCGTATCCCTCTGATCTTAGCAGCAGACGGTTCCCAGCTCTCAGCCATTGTTGATGTAGTATTGAATGGAAAAAGTCTAGTCATTGAAGGTCCACCCGGAACAGGTAAATCCCAGACGATCAGTAATCTGATTGCTGCTGCTTTACATGAAGACAAATCTATTTTGTTTGTGGCGGAGAAAAAGGCCGCCCTTGAGGTAGTAAGAAATCGTTTAGATGCCCATAGTCTCGGTGATTTTTGCCTTGAGCTGCACAGCCACAAGACTCAAAAGGGCCTGCTTCATGCCGATCTCGCAGCGCGATTAGACAAACGGTATATAGACGCACGAAAACTGGACTATAAGATCAGTAATTTTTGCATCGAAAGAGATCGTCTAAGATCGTACTACAGGCTGCTCAATACATCACCCGGAGCCTCAGGGGAGACAATCTATGAGATCTTTGGGGCGGCGGAGCGTTGGCAAGGGGAAATAGAGGGCACTCCACTTGGCTTTACTTTAGAAAACCCCTTACAATTAACACGGGAGCAGATCAGTGCCAGTGTTTCAACGCTGGAAGAATTCTTACGCTCACACTCGGAGCTTCCGAGCGGCGTAATCGCAGTTTGGGAGGGTTTTGAACCAGAGGCATTGTTACCTGGCGACGAACGGGATGTCCGAGATCGGTTGTCTGCGATTAAAGAGGAAACTGATCGGTATGTGCAAAATCTCGAAGGCGAAGAGGCAAACGAAGCCATTGAAGGCACCAAGACAATTCCTGAGTTGCGTATCGTTGGAAAGATCAACACCGAGGTTTTTGCGGGAAGACCTGAGAGGTGGGATCAGGAATTGGCCGTGGTCTTTCTTGATGAAGAAGTGATTGAGGCCCTGGACGAGTTATCTTCAGCCACTACCGACTTCAGCAAGCTAAGCAAGGAGGCTGCTGAGGTGCTGGGCGACTACAGTGAATCGCCGGAAGAGGATTTGGGCCGCATCGAGCAGTGTGCCCGCGATTTAGATGCCCGTGGGTTCGGAGATTTAATACCAGAACAACTTCAAGGGGTACTATATGAAATTTCATCCTTGAGAGGACTTCTGGAAGATATTACGACAGCAGTTGGTCCTATCACGAAGTTTTTTCCCGAACCGCCAGAAAGGCTAGGCGATTTTGACCGGTACATGAGCCTCCGCGAAACTTGTGAGGACGCTCCTTTAGACATTAGCTTCCAAGGACACCCCGAACATGCGTTGAAGATTGTGTCAGTTCTCAAGGAAAAGGCTTTTGAAGAACACCAACGTTTGGATAACGCATTCTCGGCACAGTCAGATTATTTTCAACTGGATTTGTTGCCCGAGAGTGTGGAAGTCCGGCGATTAGGTGACGAGCTTCGAGAAAGCCGAAGTTGGATCAAGCGTCTATTCTCATTGCGGTACAGACGCACAAAGAAAACATTGCGTAGTTTCTTGATTGACCGCAAGGTGTTCAAGAGACACGACCTTGTCGAGCGGCTGTACAAATTGGCTGAAATACAGCAGCAGATTGATGCTTACGGAAAAAACGCGGACTACCAGCGAATTTTTGGTCCTCTTTTTAAAGGGGTGGAAACCGACTGGACACGTCTTAATTCAATAATTGAATGGTCTCAAGGAGTTGCACGTGAAATTGGCTCCGAAAATGGTACAAGACTGCTGCTTTCCAATTTCTCGCGAAACACAGAAGAGATTCGTTTAAGTGTCAACAAACTGTCTCCTATACTTCAGTCGGTTAAGAGTGGGTTAACTCGTCTCAATCTCCAGTTTAACAAGGATGAGAAGCTAACAGATGTTCAGAAAGAGATTTCCAAGATCGAATCGGTCGCGAATACTGCTCTGGACGAATTTAGCCATCAAGAGCGATTGTACGCCAAGCACATCAAGTCGATAAAAAACGCAGCCCAAGCGGGGTTGGCTGCCAAAAGAATCAAAGATGAAATTGAGACCGATAGCCGCTTCCCCAGCTATTTTGGAGTTGCTTACCAAGGATTGGTGACTGATGTTACAGCGATGAAACACCAAGCAGCATGGGTAAAGCGTTTGAAGGAGGAGGGAATGTTGAAAGAACACCTCCTCCGGTGGTTGTTAGAAAAGGACACAGACTTGCGGATTCGCGCAGTTCAATCCCTGGTGGATAGTACGAAAAACTACCTCTCTCAACTGGACGGATTCAAGGCCTGGATGTCGCAAAGGGGTAGCTTTAATGTTGAGAAATGGTTAGGCGTTTCGCCTGAAGCTGCGACGCTATCGAAACTTTTGAGCAAACTTAGCGCCTGCATTGATAAATCTAACCATCTTGTGGCTTGGTCAGACTATTGCCAATCTAGGCTGAAAACTAATGAACAGGGGCTGGCAATTATCGTGCATGGGATCGAAGGTGGTACCATTCCAGAGAACGAAGCTGTGGCACAATTCCACTACGCACTCTATCGAAGTATGGCCAGACAGGTTATTCAGAAACACAGAGATCTCGCCGATTTTCGGCGAGCAACCTTGGACAATATCCGGAAGCGGATAGAGGAGTTGGACACGTCAATCAAGAGCTTATCGAGCCAGCGAGTGGCTCATAGCATTTCTCAGCGTCTAATACCCTTGGGAGTCAGCAGTGGTTATGTCCGGGATTATACTGATTTGTCTTTGATAAAACATGAGTTGACAAAAAAGAAACGCCACATTCCGATCAGGCAGCTTGTACGAAGGGCAGGGAACGCTCTGCAAGCCATCAAACCATGTTTTATGATGAGTCCTCTTTCTGTGGCTCAGTATTTGGCTCCAGGACGAATCTCATTTGATCTAGTCCTTATGGATGAGGCATCCCAGCTTCGGTTGGAAGACTCTTTGGGGGCGATCGCGAGGGGGAAACAGGCAGTCGTTGTAGGGGACCCAAAACAGCTACCTCCGACTACCTTTTTTGAGCGATTGCACGAAAACTCCGCGGGTTTGGATGAGCGGGCCGCTGCGGAGGAGGTCGAGTCCGTCCTCGACATTTGTCAAAACTGCTTTGATTGCCGCCGCCTACGGTGGCATTACCGCTCAGAGCACGAAAGCCTGATCGCCTTCTCCAACAATGAGTTTTATGAGAATGATTTGATTGTATTTCCCTCACCATACAGAAGAAAAGGAGGGTATGGTGTCTACTACTCTTATGTTGAGAATGCGTCTTATAAGAAGGGCAGAAACAGGGTGGAAGCCGAAGCCGTCGCAAACGCCATTGCGAGACATTTCAAACGTGAGCATGAGTTGAGTCTCGGAGTAGCCACTTTCAATATTGAACAGCGTGACCTGATTCACGATGAGCTTGAACGCATACAAAAAAAGGAGAGCTGGCTGGAAAAGCGCATTAAGGACACCGAACAGAAGAAGGAACCATTTTTTATTAAGAATTTGGAGAACGTTCAAGGTGATGAAAGAGATGTCATATTCGTCTCAACTACGTACGGTCCCGATCGGGATGCTGGTCGAGTATACCAAAGGTTCGGTCCCATCAATTCTCCAACTGGATGGCGACGCCTTAACGTAATTGTCACCAGAGCCAGGAAGCGCCTCAGAGTGTTCACATCTATGCGTCCTTCCGATATCCACGTACCACCTGGCGTGTCCCGTGGTGTTGTAGCACTGCGCAACTACCTGCAATATGCTGAGAGTGGCAAAATCCAAGACCCAGGAGTCAGAACGGATAGAGAGCCAGGTAGCGATTTCGAGATAGGGGTGGCAAGAACGTTGAAACAGCATGGTTACGAGACGAGTTATCAAATCGGTGTTGCAGGTTTTTTCATTGACATTGGCGTCCACCATCCTGACAGAGAAGGGGAGTTTATACTTGGCATTGAATGCGATGGTGCCACCTACCATTCTGCCAAGTCTGTTCGCGACCGTGATCTGCTGAGACAGCAAATACTGGAAGCCAAAGGATGGCGAATCCATCGAATCTGGTCAACGGATTGGTTCAGAAACAAGGACAAAGAGCTAACGAACTTGTTGAAGCTTTTGCAAGACTTGGTTGAATCCGATCGGGTGAAGGTTGTAGACACTGGGCCCAAAGAAAAACCAAGCTATCTTTATGAACCACGCGAATTATATTCTACCCAGGCTGAGCCGGAATATGCTGAAGCAGGGAAAAAGCCAGAAGAAGAGGATGAAGACACGGATAAGGCACTTCGTGATGTACTCTTAGCCTATCGTAAGAAGAGAATTGAACCGGAAACGGATGATATTGAAAAGAGTATACTATCTGATGAATTGTTAGATCTCTTTGTGAAAAGGAAACCTACGACGCGGCATAGGTTTCTACAGTTTCCTCTTGCCGTTCGTGAAACGATCGCTCGTGGGCAAGCTCGGTTTCTGAATGAAATATTCGAAGTAATAGAGGAATTTGAAGCCTGAAGCTAGGGAAAAGAAATGGGGGCGCTATCCCCAACAATCTTGACAGAATCCAGCCTTTTTCGTAGCCTCCAGCTGTAGTTTGGCTGTTTCCATGGACCCCAGTTGCAGACGAGAAACGGGGAGGTCTTATGATTCTGAAATCAGTAACAGTCCGCAGTTTCAAATGCATCAATGATTCGGGATCTGTTCGAATCGAGCCAGGTGTAACCTGTCTGGTAGGCAAGAATGAGAGCGGCAAGACCGCTTTTCTGGAGCCCCTTTATAGGCTCAATCCACTATCCTCTGGGCATCGTGATTCTTTTGAAGAACTGTACGACTATCCTCGCAGGCGACGAGCTGGGGACAGAAAGAAGATACCGGGGACCGCGCCAATTGAAGCAGAATTTGAGCTAGAAGGGGCTGATCTTGAAGCGGCGGAAGACCAGTTTGGGCCAAGAGTGCTGACTTCGACTTCAATCAAAGTGAGTAAGAATTACCAGAATACCAGGCTCTGGAATTTAGAAGTTAATGAAAAGGCGTTTGTTAAGCACCTAGTTGCATCCAAAAGTTTGGCAAAAGAATTGGCGAAAGGGACTTCCTCAACTGCTGAACTAATTGAACAGATACAGGCCCTTGAGGAGCCTCATGAATTGGCCAAAAGTCTGATCAAGAAATTCAAGGACTTCGATCTAGAGAAAGAAGTCAGAGAATTTGTCGCCTCTCGATTACCCAAGTTCCTTTACTTTGACGAATACAGCACATTGCCTGGGAGGTTTTCCATACCATACTTGCAGGAAACAAAAGAAAACGAGCTGGATAGCGGTGAGCGGACTGCATTGGCGCTTTTGCGTCTTGCAGGGGTAGACTCTGATGAGTTTTTAGAAACCGAATATGAAGCAAGGAAAGCCGCACTAGAGGCTGCAGCCGTACAAATTACTGACGAGGTCTTCGAATTTTGGAGTCAAAATAGGGACCTTAGAGTTGATTTCGATGTTGATTTCAAGGCGACCACCAAGAACGGTAGAGAACCTCCTTTCTTGGAAGTCCGCATTTGGAATGATCGACACCGAGTTTCTCTGAACTTTGGAGAGCGTTCCACCGGCTTCGTATGGTTTTTTTCTTTCCTGGCTTATTTCTCGGAATTTCGAAATACGAAGGAAAGGCTAATACTACTTCTGGATGAACCTGGTCTGGGGCTTCATGCCTCTGCCCAGGAAGATTTGCTTCGTTTTATCGATGAGCGCCTTGCCCCTAACCAGCAAGTAATTTATACAACACATTCACCGTTTATGATTAAGGCACGTGAGTTAGAAAGGACTCGGACCGTCGAAGACATCAATGGGATCGGAACCAAGATTAGTGAGGATGTTTTTTCGGTGACCCCTGAGACTATCTTCCCTTTGCAGGCAGCACTTGGGTATCAACTGTCTCAGACCCTCTTTGTAGGCCCTGATAATCTTATCGTTGAAGGTCCTTCAGACATCCTCTATTTACAGATTGTCAGTCAATATCTGGATGCAAACTCGCGGACTGGATTGGATCAACGATGGGTTATTGTCCCTGCTGGAGGAATCGACAAGATTCCGACTTTCATTGCACTTTTGGGGACTCAATTAAATATAGCAGTTGTTCTTGATGTTACTGCGTCTGGCAATCAACGTATAGAATCGATGGTAAAGCGCGGCTTGCTACAGCCCAGAAACCTTTTTCCTTTGACGGACATCACCGGTGGTCATGAAGCAGATATTGAGGACCTTTTCGAGGTAGACTTTTACTTGGAATTGCTTGATGGCGCAGGAATTGCGAAGCTCGATGGCAAAAGTCTACCAAAAGGGAGGCGGATACTGAAAAGAATTGAGAAGGCTCTTAGGAATACGTTTAACCACTATAATCCTGCGGTTTTCTTCCTTCGAGAACAAGATAAACTATTACCGAAGCTGACCAAGGAATCCCTGGACCGCTTTGAGGAACTTTTCAAAAGGGTAAATTCGGTTCTCTGAAAAAAAGGCGGCATATGCTGTTCGAGGATATCAGCGGCCCCTTTACCGCCCCGCTCACCCCGAAGCCGCCTTTCGCAAAGGGGAAGGAAACGGGCATGAAAGGGAACTTTTTTATTCGATTCAACGCCGCGAAAGGCATATTTTCATGCATGCCCGTCCCCTTTGCGTGCTTTACAATTTTATAATATCCCGTCCTCTTTACAAAATTCTAAAAACCCAAACACAATCCCGCCGGATTCAGGCCATCTGCTGGGCCTCGTACTCCCTGTTCATCTCGGCGATGTAGCCTTGATCTGCAAAACTGAAGTAGGTGTTGTCTCCGATGATCAGATGCTCGTGAACGGT
>JABXJW010000283.1 GCA_013375395.1 Desulfobacterales bacterium | reverse complement strand
CCTGTCGTGAGTGCAAAATTCATGTGTATCCATTTTTTTTGCCCGCCGCGTCGCGTTAACTTACCGGAACTGTAGCAGGAATCCAAGGAGTCAGGATGCTTCATGTATAACCGAGCAATTAATATGCCAAGGATAACCGGACCTAGAAAATGACAGTGGCCTAAAGTGACTAAAGTGAGCTAAACTTTCACGTGCAAAATACACTAGTTATAGACTTCTAATCGTTTAATCTTGGCCGTCCTGCCTCAGTTTGCTTCACTTTGGGCGCTCGGCCCGTCAACTGCTTTTCCGCTTGACGTTGAGCAAGCGCGGTTGAGACATCGAAAAGGGTTAGAAACGACATGTTCACGTGGAAAGCTGTCAGATTCTTGACGAAGGACGCGGTCGGCTTTTTTGGATTGACGTTTCGGAATTTCTACAACTTGTTGAAATTATAGGGGCTTCTGAGGCTTGAATTTCGCCTCGCACATGGAATGATGGAATGGTGGAATATTGGGATGTTGATCTTAGAAGGAAGTTTGTCATTTATTGACTTTCCTGTCACCTGCCTGCCTGCAGGCAGGTGAAGAATTCACCCAATACTACATTGTCCCATTTTCCCAGAACCCATTATTCCATCATTCCATTATTCCAATTGTGAGCGCAGCGAACTAAGTTCATTCGCTAACAGGCGTTTAAGACTGTGATTCAACGGAGCGGACACGGACACACATCACGGACACGTTTCTTAATGACTACTCGACCATTTGACCAATGACAAGTGACAAATGACCGAAAGGCGCGAGGTCATAAATCAGACGCAGGCTTGTGAAGTTTCTTCTTCTTCATCTTTTCGATGAGGGTGGTTCGGTTGATATTGAGCAGTTTTGCGGCCTTGGTCTTAACCCAGTTGGTTTCATCCAGGGCTTGCAGAATCAATTTTTTCTCATATTCCTCCACTGCCTCATCAAAAACAATGCCGCCCATGGGGATGTTGACTTCAACGGACTCAACCCTTTTGGCCTTCCCCTTAATCGATTCGGGGATATCGTCAAGGCTGACCTTCTGACCGTTTGCGAGGATGATCACCCGCTCCACCATGTTTTCAAGTTCGCGCACATTGCCGGGCCAATCGTACTCCATTAAGGCGCTCACGGCATCCCGGGGAAGCTCGCTGATCTGTTTTCTTTTCTGAGTGTTAAATTTGGTTATGAAAAAATCAACAAGCAAAGGAATGTCTGATTTTCTGTGTCTCAAAGGAGGGACTTTTATGGGAATCACATTTAATCGGTAGTAGAGGTCCTGTCTGAATATGCCTTTGTTGACTGCGTTGATCAAATTCTTATTGGTTGCAGCGATGATGCGTACATCTATCTCCAGGGTTCTCGTGCCCCCCACACGCTCGAACTTCTGTTCCTGCAGGACTCTCAATAGCTTAACCTGTAAATTGGGACTCATGTCCCCGATCTCATCCAGGAAAATAGTGCCGGCATTGGCCAGTTCAAAACGCCCCACCCGCATCTTATGGGCGCCCGTAAAGGCTCCTTTTTCATGTCCGAACAACTCACTTTCCAGGAGTTCTTCAGGGATCGCCCCACAATTAATCACTACCATGGGATTGTCTCTTCGGTAGCTGTTGTAATGGATAGCCTTCGCTATCAACTCTTTTCCTGTACCGCTTTCCCCGGTTATTAACACGGTGCTGTCTGTGTCGGCGACCTTTTCTATGAGCTCATATACCTTTTGAATAGGTTTGCTGTCCCCAACAAAGTTTTCAAACCGATACTTCTTCCGAAGCTGCTGCTTTAAAAGTATATTCTCTCTCTGAAGATGCCTGTATTTTAAGGCCTTCTCCACCACCATCAAGATCTCATCCGACTTGGCAGGTTTGGTGATATAATCAAAGGCCCCCATCTTGATCGCCTCCACAGAGCCCTTAATCGTGCCATAGCCTGTCAATATTATGCACATGGCATCACGCGATTGGTCGTCAATAATGTATTTCAAGATCTTCATCCCGTCGATCTCAGGGAGATTCAAATCCGTTATTACTAAATCATAGCACTCAGCTTCAATGCGCCGAATGGCCTTTCTGCCGTCCGTGGCTGTGTCCACAGTATATCCGGCCTGTTTCAACACCTCGGCAATGATCTCCAGGATCTCAGGATCATCATCTACAATCAGTATCTTTTCCATGGACCTTCTATCGCCTCACGAAATTAGTAACGTTCAAAAGTTGTGGCATCGTATATTTCTGAAGAAAACAAGTTCGGGATAGGGAGGATCGCTGAACGTAGGCATACAGCCATTTCCACTCAAGGCCTCGGCATAGCTACTGAAAGGGGCATTGGATGCCGAAGAGATGCGATCCTCCCTATCCCTCTGCAATGCCTTGAGCGGCTTGCCTCAACTTTTGAACGTTACCCACGAATTTCATTATTAGGGGACTATAGAGCTAATTTGATTATAAATCAAGTGGATTATCCGCAGATCGGCAGACTTTTGGTGTCTGAGGAGAAACGGGGTCGCCCCAATTGGGTAGAGTAAGCCGTCGCTCGGCTACAACATTGTGAAGAATCGAAAACTTGGCACGCAGTGTAATGCTTTGGCGCAAGCTTCACTTCAGTGTGAAGTCTCCCAGCCCTCCCGGGCTGGGGGTCTGCCTTACGGCAGCGCTTCGCGTAGCGCGGAGCACGCGGTCAAACCGTCAGGCCTCCGGCTCGTAGAGGCACGAGCCTACGCCTCGGAGAGCGCAACCTCAGCCCTATGCCGGGCCTTGAGGAACTCGCCAAAAAGCTTATGATTTCAATGAGTCACAAAACTCCGAGATGTTTGTTTGGTGATTATGCAATATAGTCGCCGCGCTGGAACTTAAAGGCTTCGACACTTGCAGTGACGGCTATTTGGTTTATAAGTCTTGCAAATTCATCATGTTGCCCTGTATGAAGAATAGATCGCACATCCAGGCCATTGAGTTCCTGTTGTATTCGAACGACCATGGGCTCAATGGACTTCAGGGTCATTTGCGGGCTGTTCAGGGCCTCTGCGTATTTCTCCAGCAAATCAAGCAACTTAGAAGCGTGTTGCACTGCCCTGCCGTCGACGTGGCAAACCTCACAAGTGCCGGCCGAAACCACTTCCGCAACCGGATGACAACCATCTTTTGGCCCTTCTTCACGGGGGACCTGATTCATGGTCCTATCCAAGACCTGGCCAAATGTCTTGTCCTCTTTCACCTTTCCCACTGTTGCGAACTTTGTTGTGTGAATACGCCTACTTATTTTATCAATATCCATTTGCCGCACCTCCTTTGGCGAATACGCCAGATCGGCAATTGACAAGAAAGCAAACCAACGGTAAAAAAGTGCCCAATAAGGCGACTTGGAGACTTTTTACAAAGGCATCAAACTAAGTTCTAAACAAATCTTATCATCTGACACCATTCCTGCCGATCTTATCGGTCAGTTGGCCTGCTTTCTCGAGCTATTTATTAAATATTTGGCCTAACTTCTCTTTTACGACATCGGCTGTAAACGGCTTTACAACGTAATTGCTCACACCAGCCTGAACCGCCTCCACAACCGCGCTTTTCTGTGCCTCTGCAGTGACCATCAAGAACGGAATGGTTTTCAGGGCCTCATCGCCTCTTACCGCCTTCAACAAGTCAAGGCCGCTCATCTTGGGCATATTCCAGTCTGAGATGATCAGGTCAATTTTGTCCTTCTTGAGCACTCCAAGGGCGGTTGTGCCGTCGTCGGCATCCACTATATTTGAAAAACCGATCTGTTTGAGAACATTCCTTATGATCCGCCGCATAGTCGCAAAATCGTCCACCACCAAGATTGTCATGTTTAGATCCATACGCTCACCCTCCTTACTCCTTTAGTTTTATTTTTCAAAACATACCTCAATCGTAAATTCCCCGTTCTCTGTACTAAAGGGGATTGCTATGATTGGGCTGCTGGTCACATGGGCTACGGTGTGATTCTCGCCCATGATCACAGTAGGGATAGCCGCCATCAACGATCTGCCGAGTTCCTCTAACTTCCTCCTGGCCTGCCCGCAGATCATGTTGGTAATCTCACCAACAGCATCCTTTATCTCATCGTTCAATTCCTTTATTTCCTCCCCAAGCATATTGGTGACAATCGGCATAATGCTCTTTGCCGTGAAGCTGACCGAAAGCGTGCCGCGTACTTCTCCTGTTAACCCGACTATCCCCGTAACATCCCCTCGGGCAACCTCATCTTTCTTAAGGTAAGGCTTTCCGGCCGCAGCCTTGGTGAAGGCCATGGTTTCAAGCACCCTAACTGTTGCACCAATAAAAGGATTGATCAGTGCCACATCCATAATCACCCTCCATGGAAGCGAGATCTATCTCGGGCGCCTCATTCGTTTGAAACGTCAAAAAGCACCTTCAGCAATTTATCGTCAAGCTGGAACATGATCTCAACCACCCCCGGGGCTGTATCAGGTTGTAAGCGGGCATGCCACCTTTC
>JABXJW010000282.1 GCA_013375395.1 Desulfobacterales bacterium | reverse complement strand
TCTTTTTATATATAACGCAAGTAAACAGATTTGCTGAGGTAGTTAAACTGATTGTTTCTCCTTGGATTTAACATATTAATGGTACCATTCAACCACCGCTTTAAAGTGGCCGGCTGAATTTCTGTTTAGGCTTTTATCATATTTGAGGCTTATTTTTTTGACCTGTCTTGCTTTTCTCTTGATCTATTTCGGCATTTTATGGGTGGGGGTGGGTAGGGGGGTAGAGAGAAAAACAGGGAGGTGAAAGGGCCTGTCTCAACCTCAATGAGGATGTGACCCTGTCCTTTTGTTTCAAATGTCAACCGTACGATTTTGACTGACTATTCAAAATATTATATTGTATATTAACGGTAAATAATTAATAATAATTTCTCAGCGTAACAAGGAGGCCCTCATAGAGAAGAAACGTACTCGACTCGCTTTGTGAGACCAAGGAAGCTGCCATACTATCCGTGCAAAGAGCGTGGTTGATCCCCATGGGAAGGAAATTGACGGAAAGGAGGCCATCAATGAAGAACTCCATGGGATACACAATGAGAGACTATCAGCGGCGCATTTGTCAGGCTACGGATTATATCAGACAGCACCTTAGGGAGAATCCATCACTGGATGACATTGCCCACGCAGCGTCCTTTTCAAAATTTCACTTTCACCGAGTATTTCACGCGCTCGTCGGCGAGACAGTCGGCCAGTTCACGCGCCGGTTGCGGCTCGAGAAGGCAGCGAACTGGCTCATCTTCAATAAGCACTATGACATCACCAGCATCGCGATGGAGCTCGGTTTTTCCAGTTCGCAGAACTTTGCCAGGGCATTCCAGAAGCACTTCGGACAGTCCCCATCCAAATTCCGACAGCTTTACCCCAATCATCGAAGCATCAATAGCAAAGATCAAAATCTCGCCCCATGGCCTCCGGTATTTGACGTCGATTCCATTGAATGGGCCAACCCGTCAACGGCAACAAGCAAAAATATAAAAGTAAAGGAGATGCCGGAGCTTCACGTAGCGTATGTACGTTATATCGGATGGTCTGGCCCGGAAGACACCAGGCAGGCGTTCGAACGGCTTCTACAGTGGGTATCCCCCAGGGGATTGATGGAATCGGGAACATTCATAAGCGCCTATTGGGACAATCCCTATATTACGCCTCGGGATAATCTCCGACTTGATGCATGCATCACGGTTCCCAAAGACACGGAGACAAGCGGGGAGATTAGGCTGCAGACCCTACCGAGGGGGACCTACGCCATGTACCACTGCACGATTCGAGCTGATGAATTTACAGAAACGTGGGCTGAACTGATTTTAAAATGGCTTCCAGGAATCGGCTATAATATGAGCGGCGTACCGATATACGAAATCTATCATAACAACGGTTATGAAGCCCCCGATGGTAAGTGGGTCGTTGATATGTATTGCCCAGTCAAGCCACTTGAGTAATCATATCTCATCGACCCCTCGGTCCATACCATGATGGAGGGCTCTCTGGACAGAGTATTCTCATAACTATCTCTTGTGCATTCCACTTGGGACCACCGTCCCTTTCAAGGAGCACTCCACAATCCCTATCGAATTCCATCAGCATTTCAGCAATGATGGAACCATACATAGCAAAGATTGAAACGTCTTCCCATGGCCTCCAATATATGGTGGTAAAGGGAACTCCATAGCAGGAAGGGAACAAGGGATACAAGGTGAACCTCCGAGGAGATCAGTGGGGCCTACTAGGATATCCAAAGGATTGGAGGTCTGAGAGAGGAGAAAGATAAAAGGTAACCTGACTTTTTGTCATATGAATCTGCAGCTGCCTCCGCACGGGGAAAATGGGGCATACTACTACAAGGGAGGGGTTGTGCGCGTAGTTCAAGCCTGAGGGGGATTCCTCACGTGATACTATTATGGAAGGAAAGGAGTTGATATGGGAAGGATATCGAGAAGAAGGTTTATCAAACAGGCAATGATCTCGGGCGCTGCTATCACGGCAGCGCCGACCGTCTTCGTCCGGAATGCCCCGGCGGCTTGGGCCCGAAAGACAATCATTCATCCCACTGTGGACAACCTCCGGGTGGTCGGTATCACAGATCCCGCCATGACAAAGACGGCAGAAACAATTCCCGCCGGCTGGGCAGGACAGGACAAGCTCGTTGTCACAGACGCGGTCTGGGCGAATATCGACAGGCTCGCTTGTGCCCTGGCACAGACCCGTGACTCAACCGAGGCGTGGCGGCAGATCTTTATCAAGCCTCCGCGTAAGTCATGGTCCGACACGGTGGTGGCGATCAAGACCAACAATATCCATCTGCAGCATACCCGCAGTGCCGTCATGGCCAAGATCTGCCATGTGCTGACTGATATATGTGGTGTGAAGCCGTTCAATATACACATCTATGATGCGCGCGATGGCTATGATATGGGGAGGAAAACGCCCTTCAGTGGCCTGCCGGAAGGTACAAGGATTGAGGACACGTGGGGCGGCATCACGACATTCACCGCAGTGCCGGCGCCATGGAAGGGGACGGGGGGGAGGGTCATATGTTTAAAATCTCTGGTTGATGGTTCGGTGGACATCCTCATCAACATTGCCCTGTGCAAGGGCCACTGGACGAATTTCGGCGGATTCACCATGACCATGAAGAATCATTTCGGGACCTTCGCACCGAGCCCAGGACATCAGTCCCAGGATTACCTTTTCGCCGTTAACCAGACACCCGAGATCCTCGGCCCCATGGACAAGCGAACGGGCACGGTCCTCTACCCACGCCAGCAGCTCTGCCTTATAGATGCGCTCTGGGCCAGTGAAAGAGGGCCCTACGGCCATCCCAGCCATCAACCCAACTTCCTCGCCATGGGTGTGCTGTCTCCAATTGTTGACTACCAGGTGGCGACTCAATTTCGCGGCAACAAGATGGGTTGGAAGCCGAATATGGAGGTGACACGCCGGATGCTGACGGATTTCGGCTACACCGAGGCTGACCTGCCGACCGGGGGAAGCCTGATAGAGGTTTGATCTCACTGGGCATGGTATCTCAAAGATCGAGGGGACAGAGGGGTCTCAACATTTGACAATGAGGGCAATTATCCGGGGCAAGAGACGCAAGAGGGACATGGCTTATTTATTCCATCTTGGGGGTTGAATCTTTAATCTTGAGTTTTCGAATGAGACCTCTGCAAAGGCATTTCGATCCCGGCTGTTTCTGCAATTCTGAAAAGTAATGGATTACATCCAGATTGACTAATCATCAATCAAAGGCTCGTTACCTTTTCGAATAATTTTCTTTGTTAACCCTCCAGACAAACAATTAATGATCAGCACCAGGAAGAACCAGGTAAGAAGTACCTGGTAAGAGAATCCCAGTAACTCCCGGCCGCTTTGAAAAAACGAAGAGCTTAAGATTCGGATGGCCCCTGAACTTGGTAAAAACTTAAAAATAGCACTCCCTGCGGAAAATTCCAGAGGATTTATTGCACCAGAAATGAACCAGAGCGTAAAAGTGACGATGATTGTTGGAGCCGGGATAAAGCGAAAATCTCCAACAACCCAACCATAGGTAACCCCTAAAAAGCTGAATATATAAGAAAGGGTAACGAAAACAAACAGTAGGTGAAAAACACTGGCTATATCGGGAAATCGCAGACCATAAAAAATCGAAGATAGATAATTAAATTGATGAGGCAAATGATCATTGCTGCAATTGTTTTCCAATCTTGCCAGCTAAGCGCCCCTGTGGGGCGAGAATCACCTCATTAAACGTACCTGAATCCTTTTCACCGGATGCCAATACAGCACCTGCAAAAAGGCTAATAAACATGATTGAAAGCACAATCACACCCATAATCATTTATCTGGAGCGTAAAAGTGTTTGTCTTGTCTTGATCGGTTCGATTTTAATCCCTTGCCTTTTTCCCTAGGCTAGGCCTTGATTCAGTGAAAATTGATATGTCCTTGCTTCAACACCAAGACGGAGACTTTTTGACAGGTCTTCATGAATGGTATTAATTTTTACAGGTATTTCAACGTCCCGGCCTTGATTGAGTCTTTTATCAAATCCAGGATGGATATAAATGATCATAGCAGTCTTTCCCCTATTTCACATTAGACAAGCACCAATTTAAGACCACGATAGCCTGGTCGGATCCAGCACATTTAGGTTGCAATAACAGATTACTAGCCCATGGTGGGAAGTCAACATGGTATTTTCCGCGAATCTCTTGCTCTATGCCCATGCGCTCTGGACGTTGACAAAGTATAGGGTCCGTGTTATTTAAGAACTATGAACAAGACACCATAGGGGAAATGCTTGATTTTATTGAATTATTTCCAAGGTTCTTTTTTCAATGCTTGGAGGTTCCGATGGCATCAAGCCTTGCCTGCCTTGGTATAACTGTAACCCTACCTACCCGTTGCACTGCCAATACCGTAGTTACCCGTTATATTCAACAACGCCCCAGGACTCAGGAAGGGTAAAGAAATGCATAAAATC
>JABXJW010000281.1 GCA_013375395.1 Desulfobacterales bacterium | reverse complement strand
CGAACATGTCGAAGGCGTTCCCAGATCTTTCTGTCAAGTTCAAAATGCTCCAGAGCTAAGGAAATACAGCGGAAGCTGTTTAAAAAAATTTCTGGGGGTGAAGGTTGGGTGTTCCGTTGCGGCTTGACCGTTTTCCGTTTTGGTGTGTCGTAATGGCATTACCGTAACTTCATGCCCTTTTCTCCGCCCTTTCCAGTTTATCGGCATTCTTTGACGATTTTTTTCCATCTTTTTTTTCTGCGTTTTGAGAGCAGGGGTTTTAGGCGTTTCATGGTTTTTTTTGCTTTTTTTCCAGTTGACCTTATCGCCCATGAGCCTCTTCCGTGCGGGGGGAAGTATTCTGGGGGGCATTCAATTCTTTTTCTTCTTGCTGGGTATATAACTGTTCCGAAAACTCTTTCTGCTGGTTTTAGGGCGTCTCTGTCGCACATTTTTATTTCTACTGTTGGGTAGCGGAGTTTGTCGTATCTGTGGCAGAACACGGTTCCTTCGGTGTTGATGAGGGTTGCTGTCTGCGCTTCGTCTAGCGTGAATCGGTTACGCTTTCTTTTTCTCCTCATTTTGTTGCCTTCTGGATTGTCACTTTCACTTTTTCACCTATCTTAAGATTTAAGTCCTCACAGGCAACTGTGGGAACGGTTAAGCCTAGAGCAGGTCTGCGACCTTTAACGCCACCGACACGGCGAATGCGCACAGTAAACCGCACAGCCATCCATTTAGCCAGTCTTGGTTTAGTTCCATTCACAATATCACCTTTTCATGTAGATTACGGTTCCGCATCTGTGGCATGGGTAGAAGTTGGCTCCTCTTTTGACGAAGATTTGCATGTATCTGCGGCTGAATGGAACGCCGCAGTTGGGGCAAACCCGTTTGACGGGAACGTGTGAGAGGAAGAAGCCACAGTGACTCATGCTTTACCTTCCGAACAGCAATAGAGCGGCTCCAACGTGCCAGTGGTGGATTCTGTCGAATTTTCCAACGTCATTGATGTCCGAAAGGACAAGTAACGCCCCGATTAGTTGCATGAGGCTCATCTTCTTCTCCTTCTCCGTTTTCTGCGTGTCCTAGGCAAAACGTGGTATCTTAGGAACTTGTCTAGTCTAAACTCTCCTTCCACTAGAGTGTGAAGAGCCTCGTCAACTATGAGGGTTTCCAAGTCCTTCACTGGCTTGTTGTCGTGAACCATTGTGTCTATGAGCTTGTTGAGTGTGTGTTTCATGCTCCTGCGGCGCACACGGGGCATGAGCCTTCACCTTCTGGGTGTAGGTGCTCGATTTTCTGTGCCATTGTTCCCGTTAGGCATCTTCCAGCAACGGGGTCGTATTGACCGTGAGGACAGCAAATCGTTAGGAGATGTTCAGGGTTTGGCTTTATCACTCTGAAGCTGGAAGGGTGACATTCTTCCTTTTCGTGGTAAACGTCAACGTAAACTTCTTTGCCTCTTTCCCTTCTTATGGGCTCTGAGAGATGAACTTCTTCCTCGTCTGAGTCTTCAGTTTTGGGGGGATAAAGTTCTTCGTATGGGGGTCGTTCCCAATATTTGGTTAGGTCTTTCCTCACTGGCTCGGCTGGGTTTGAGAAGTGCGGCGGGACGTATTCCTTGATTCTCGGTGCTCTAACTGAGATGCCTTTCGCCCTCTTGTGCGCATACAGCCTGATTGCTCTGATGCCGTCAATCCAGTCTTCGTATGTCACCCGCTCACGGGCTGGTGCAACCCTCACTATGTCTTCTAGGTGATGTTCCATGTCTCTAGAGTGTTTCTCTACGCACTCCCAGAACTTCATAACGCCGACAGGCTCACTCACTGAGCAAGCCCCCGTTGTTTTTCAACCTCTCAAGCTCCGTGAAGACGCAGAACAGCTTGAGTCTTGTCAGCAGAGGGTCTCGTTTTGCCCCTTCTATCATCTGCTCGATAGCCCTTTCTTTGTCGTAGCCCCTCAGGTGTTTCGTCACGGCTTTCCAGCTGATGCTGTCTGGAAACACGATTTCTCCTATTCTTCTTAACGCCTCTACGCAGTGCTCATTCAGAGACATGCCCCGTCTCCTCTGCCTCTTCGAGAGCTTCCCAGACGCCACCCACTCTTTCAAACCTTTCCAGTTCCTTTTTTGTCATGTAGCGGGGAAACGCCGCCCTCATTCCAACCCTCATTAGCAAAGCCTCTCCAACCCCGATTTTCGAGGGGCGCCTAAAATGTTCTATTGCATCAGCGGCTCTGGCGAAAGCCTCAGCCTGCTTTGCGAACTGGTCTAAGCCGCCGCTTTCCCGTTTGATGATTGCTTCCAAGATGCCCAGAGCGCCGCCGCCGCCAGACTTTGAAGAGCCGCCTTTGCTCTCTATTTTTTTGTTTAGTTGAACTATTGCTTTCGCCATTGTTTCGATGGTTTTTCTGTTTTCCTTTGTGGCTCGGACTACCTCTGCTAGAAGCTCCTCTGTCGTTGGCGTGCGAGCTTCCTTCTCTGGGGGTTCTTCTTTGCTCAAAACAACCCCTTCTGCTCAGTCTCCTTCTTTTTCTCTTCTGGCTTCCTGTAGCCCCTCGCAAGAAACTCTTTCTCAAACTTTGGGAAGCACTCGGGACAGTTGAGGTAGTCTTTGACTGTTTCATGTCTCTTTGTTCGAGGGGCAGTTTCGGTTTGAGGTTTTGGAAGGTTTTCCTTTACCGTGTGCACTACGAAGTCGCTGAGGTCGTCTGTGGCATAACCGCAGTCTTTTCCCTTGCACTTGTAGAGTGGCATTTCACCGCTTCTCCTTTCTCGGTTCGAGCTGTCGTGTTGAAGGCTTGAAGACTTCTCTCCAATCTCTTTCCTTATCTGCGTCAGTTCGTTGTGGACGGTTTCCGCCAGCTCCCTTAAGTCCTTCTTCCACGGTTCCTTGCTCAATGTCGTCCAAGCCCTTCAAAATTAGGTCGGCACAGATACGGTAAACTGACTGCTTTCCGTATCTCTCTCTTGATTTTTCCTTCAACTTTTCGATTACTTCCTCGTCCAGATGAGTTACAACTCTCCGTTTTACCATACATTACAGCACCCAAGTATTGCATAATGCAAAGAGTCTTATAAAATAGTATTGCATAGTGTATATTTCGGGGGGGGCGGTGCACTTGGTGCACAATATATCAGCTATTGTATAGTGCATACACACTTATAAATTCATTTCACCTATCTCTCCTTCAGTGGTTCAAATGGGAAGAATCCGAAGATGCGTGAGGATGAAGTGCGTCCCAAGCAGGATAGGCGCACAAAGTAGAGATTGTCCCCCGAGACAAGTGTTGCGGTGTGCTGGATTTGCACCCGCATAGTGAAACCTCAAATGGAGGGAAAACGTGAATGCGAGAAGGTGAATGCAGACAAACAAGGCGTGGCGTGACCTATTGCTACATACCGAGGCTTGGAGTTCGTTTCTGTCCGACTGACGCTCGAACTGCCGCCGAATGTCAGGCTCGAATACGTGTTTCGGGCAACAGGCGGAGAGGGCGCTGGGAGCGAACAAGACTTGGCGTCGTGCCAGCGCCTCGTGAATACAGACGCAGACGAAGGGCAACACGAATGTTCTAGTTGGGGTGTGAAACATGAGTTTCAGACTTGAGATGCCCCCAACCGAAGAGCTGATACAGGTTGGGCTTATTGCGGCTGGCTCGGGCGTGAAAGGAACGATTGCGGGGTTAGTGCAGAAAGTTGCTCCCGACATGGACGTGGACACTGCGGCGGCTGTTGGCGGCGGCTTGATGTATCTGTTCGGCGGGCAGTTGCACCCCTACGTGAAATACCTAGGCGTGGGCGTCTTGGCTGGCTCTATAGCTCCCAAGATTGAGGAGATGATAGGGAAAGGCGGCGGTGGCGGGGGTGGTGGCGGCGGAGGCGGAGGAAGTAGCCCCCCAGCAACTACAGACACTTTGGCGGCTCTAGCTCAAGCAGAGGCGGGTCTAAAAGCGGCTTATTGAGGTGATTGAAATGGCAGTTCGTGTGCCGAAAGGCATCATAAAGCTTCCTTGGTCGCTAACCGAATACTCAACAGGTGTGAGCCTGAGTGACGGTGTAGCCAACACTGAGACTGAGGTTGTCGAGTTTCAGGTGCCCCGCAACATGAGCGTAGCGGTGAAGGCAGGCGCTCGTTTTGCGTTCTACGCTAGGGACACGGCAGACGCAGAGCTTTTCGACGGAATTGTGAGAATCGTGCTTGCAGACGCCAACAAGACCTCGAAGTTCAAGGTTTACGAGGCTCCGATAGGTGCTGTGGGTGGTGGAGCTTCGGGCGGCAAAGCGGCTGGCATGGTCGAGTGGGCTGACAGAGAGAAAATGGCTCGGGTGCCCGCTGGTTTCTCTCGTGGCTCAGACGAGTTTCTGTTGATAACCTACGAGGACAAAGAGGGCAAAGTATTAGACGACACTGAAATTGCGCTGTTGCTGGAAGGTGTGCAGTTCGTCAAGATTTAGGGGCGAAATTTCCGTAAACCCTAAACCTTGGACGTGGTGAAAATGGAC
>JABXJW010000280.1 GCA_013375395.1 Desulfobacterales bacterium | reverse complement strand
CGGTAATACTTCGATAACTGATGCTTCTTACACAGGACTGACGGCTGTAACGGGCATAACGCCGTTGTTGGTACTAATCGGTTTCGTTACCGCAGGCGTGGTAGTGGGATTCCTGGGTGTCAGGATGCAGAAGGGCGGCATGAGTTCCAGCATCAATCCCATATCGCTATTAATGATGGCAATAGGCATCATCTTCATTGCGGTAGGGATAATCATCTTCCCGGTCGTACTCGATGGGGTATCAAGCGTTGTGCATGGCGGCGGCGATGGCATAGCGTCTGACTATGTTGGACTTGAGGCCGTTATACTGGTCGCGCCACTACTGGTATTGATTGCCTTTATATCGGCGGCAGTCATTTCAGGCTTCTTTGGCGTCAAGGGCATAAGCCGTAGCGTGTAGACCAACTAACCGTGCCGGGGTAGGGGTAGCAGCCTGCCCTAGCACGGTAAGGAGAGATTAAAATTAGTTTATTAAATGTAGTAACCAAAACACCTGTAACTTATGGGCTTCAGATGCTATTCAAGGATGATATGCACGTAAAGGTACGTAAGGTGCCTATTGAGCATACCTGCCTATCAGAGAAAAAAGGCGATGTAGTGCTTCGTGGTTGGAAACACTATTTCAAGACGCAGTACCAGCACCGGGGCTATAAGAACCTACCAAGTGGCAAGATAATACTCTCGTTTGAACGTGACATAGTATTAAATAATCATGGCATTTTAACTGAAAACGAACTGCCGAAAAAAGGCGGTGATATAAAGCAACATAGTGATATTGGGGTAAGCCGTATTCGCCAGATAGCGGCACAGCCTAAGATAAACCCACAAACTGAAGTGCTTAACTTGGTATTAAGCATAGCCTTAATTATACTTGTATTAGGTTGGATGATAGGTTACGGCTTGGAGAGGGCAAATTGAAGAAAAGCAATTTTAATTACTGGTGGATTCCTACCGTTATATGCGGCATCATAGCCGCCGTATCGATTATATTCTACGCTATAAGCCTTAACATGATGCTAATAGTGGTTATTCTATCAGGCATTGGTGCCACTGGCTTTTGCCTTATGAGGGTTCTTAACTTCACTGGCACGCAATACCAGGGAATAACAGAGCTACCGCCGGCAAAAGGGGAAGTTAACGCCTGTTGCATATATGCCAAGTGGGTTGACGGTGTGGCTATGGCAGATAAGGTTGAGTATGAATTAGTGGAGGAGATAAAGCGGCTTGGCGATAGGCGCTACTTCGATGATTTGAAGCAATGGCTCTATGTTATCCAGAATAACGCACAGGGAGAATGGGAACCATTGATACTGCCCGACATGGCTTATACCGCGCCGGAAAGGCTAGCCATCCAGTTGAACATGGGCCGGGTTAACGAGTTATTTCAGCTCGACCCTTCGCTGTTTGACCAGCTAAAGCCCTGGATAATATTCGCTGCTATATCAATAGTGGGATTTTTAATATTTTTAAGTGGGAGTTAAGATTATGGAACAGCATGAGGGTAATGGACACGAACCGCTACAAGGGGCCAAGTTTAACCTCGAAGACCTGCAAAAAGAAGACGGCATAATACCGCGCATGATTCTGTCGCAGGACCGCAGTCACTCTGGCGTACTTCATAAGGCCATGTCTTCGATAACGAAGAACGAAGATTACCGCCAGGAGCTTAAAACAGGCTACTTCGCTTCAGATAGAAAGCAGATGCAGATGGTTCTGGCACTCGATGAACTAAGGGAGTGCGGCATTGATGAAACGCTGGTTGTGGACCTGCTTATAGCACAGAAAGCCGGCATTAAAGGCGGTCTGATACACGCTATATTCGAAGCCCTGACACACACGACATTACATACTAATTACCAGGGGCGGCAGGGTAATCGCTGGTGGAACAGAGGAGAATCGAGAAGTGGAACAAACAGCCCTATCTCTTGAAGCTGTAATTGCACAAACGGTTAAGCCGCTACTTAGAATAAGACACCTCAACCGTGATGTTATTATTGGCTGGATTGGTGAACGTGGTGGCGGCAAGAGCATAGGGGCAGCTACCACCGCAGCTATCGACTATGGCATCGAAGGCGACCAGATACGTTCCAATATGCAGATAACTTGGGATATTGCTGTTGGTGACGAACTGGCCGCCAAGTACGGCGTAACTCCCGGCAGCGTTCATTATGAATCGACAGAGCTATCCAAGCATAAGTTTTTAACCTTCAGCAAGGAATATTTTAGGTCTGTCTTCGTTATCGATGAGATAAACCTGTGGCTGGCAGATGCTAGGCGTGCTATGGCACAGCAGAACCTTCTGGCTAATGATGTTGCACAGCAGTTAAGAAAGTTGCAATCACCGCTATTCTATACCTGCATACATGAAATGTTTGTTGATAGTCGCATACGTGATATGACAGACCTTTTCATTAAAACAGAAGACACGGCTCTAACTTTAGACGGTCTGCGTAACCGCCAGCGACAGGGCATACGCTTTCACTGGATACTATACCCAATGACTAAGAAGTTTACTGGGCATACCTACCGGGATAATAAGCAGGCGGTAGGTCCCATTGATTTCAACGGCAAGTTAGTATGGGGCATCATAGACACGCTACAAAGGCAGGAACGCAAGAAGTACTTGGATGAAGCTGACGAAGACAAAGCGCTGGTACATATCACTGAAGACCCTGCCGTGTTCGAAGAACGCAACAAGTGGGGCTGGCTTTATGAACGAATCCTGGCACTTCATGAGAATGGCATCACGGAACTAGAAGACGAGCAACTATGGCGATATTTACAACTAAAGGAACGTGGCCTGTCACCGCAGTATGTAGGTCGTCAGCTAAAGGGAATAGGTATTACATCAAGGGCAGGTAGAAGGGGTCACATCATATACGAGATAGATGGTTTCGACCTAAACAAAGATGCAGAGGTTAAGGAATTTGTTTTAGCATAAACAGGTTCTAAAAATTGGTGGCACGACTTACTTTATATAATACAGGGTGAACAGAAATTAAAAAGGGTTCATAATAACAAATGGAAATTGAACTTTCAGTGTTAGCATTGCTTAGTCTAGTAGCTTACCTTGAGAAGAATGCCATCTTCTGGATGATGACCGGGGCGGCATCGCTGTTCATCGGTTTTTATTGGTACGATATGTTCACAACGAATCTGGGACTAGCGGTTGGACTTTGTTTTATAGGTTATTGGCTGGTTAGCTGGTCGATAGCCTTCAAATGCATGCTTTTCAAGGACAGGGCTGATAAATGACGCACTACAATCGAAATTTAGGGGCATTGAATAGAAAAGTAATGGTATAATAGGACTATGGCAGTTATGGTAAAAGAAGCAAAAGATATAATGCGAACCCTTGACCCGGCTGACCCGGCTGACTGGCAGAGACCAGAGGTTAAGGAAGCAGCCAGCGTTGTAGTTAAGGCTGTTGATAAAGCAGAAGGTCAGTTAGCTGAAGCAAGAACAAAAGGTGATGTGCCTGAAGATGCCAGGGTATTTGATGTTGGTAGTAAAGGTGATTTTAGTTATGTGCAGGTCAGTGAAGTTAAAAGGCTGGCTGTAAAAAGGGGCAAGGCTTTTAGAGCCAGAGCAGATTCGCAACGTGACCTTGCCGAATATAGGAAGAATGGCGGCTATGACCTGGTAGCTGCTATACGCGCTGGCAATATAAGCAAGATTAGAAAGGCACAGAAAGCTGGTCTGTTCACTCCTGCCGATGTTGTTCAGGCACAACTAGCGACAACACAAGTAAGACAGATAAAAACGAAACCAAAGGAGATAACTTCCAAGCCGATTAAGTTAAGATTTGCCCAGCGTGGCAGGGCTTTACAGATACCAGTGGGGGCAACAGCTAGGGTAACAGCAGGCAAAGGCAGGGAAGAAATATTAGCTGCTGAACGGCAGATGATTCAGTATGGCAAGTCATGGGTGCCGGGCTGGCTTACTAAGGAAAACTGGCAACGCATGACACCACTTGAGAGGGCTGCCAGCATAGCTGGTGATATAGGGCAGACCATATTATATATAGTGCCGGTTGCTAAAGGTGGGTCGATGGTTATAGGCAGTCAACCAGCAGCTACGGCTAAAGGCACTTTCCCGATTAAAGGCACAAGCTTGAAAGTGTTTTCAAAAGGTGACTTGAAAGCTGCAATCAAGGGTGCCAAGCAAAAAGAGCTAATGACGGCTAGAGACTTAAAGCACTTAAAGTATTCTGTTGATATTAGTAGACCTGTTGAAATGCCTTTACGAATAGCGGTTGTTAAGGAAGGGCCAGCCGGTGTTAGGTTCCTAAAAGCCACTGATACCATATTCCCGGTTAAGCAACGCCTGACCCCTGGCTATTCTAAGGTAACTATAAAACCAACCAAGACAGGGCCGGCAACAAGCAGGGTCGAACCCCTAGCAGAACGTATGACCGTTGAGCAGTTTTTACGGCTTCAAGGAGTGCTGCCTGTAAGTATAGGCACACTAAGGGCTACAACTTAGCTTGTAGAT
>JABXJW010000279.1 GCA_013375395.1 Desulfobacterales bacterium | reverse complement strand
ACCCTCCACAGACCTTGCGATAGTCGCACCTGCCGCACTTTCCTTGAAGCCTGTTGTAGTCTCTCAGCGCATTGAATACCTCCGACTCATTCCAGATACGGGGAAAAGGGCTCTGCGTCACATTGCCGCAATCGAGATCCAGAAATCCGCAGGGTTGAACAACGCCGGTGTGCGATATAAAACAGAAGCTGATTCCTCCCAGGCAACCGCGAGTTACGGCATCCAGCCCGTGGGTTTGAAATGTAACGCTTTTTCCTTCCCGACGGGCCCGCTCTCTTAATATCCTATAGTAGTGGGGGGCGCAGGTGGCCTTCAACTGGAGTGGAACTTTGTCCCTCTGGTCATAGAACCAGTTGAGGGTTTCTTCGTACTGCTGTGCTGAGATTTCCTGCTCCACAATGTATTTTCCACGGCCAGTGGGCACGAGCAGGAAAATATGGTGGGCCACAGCGCCCAACTCAACGGCCAGCTCCTGTATCTTTGACAACTCTTCGAAGTTTTGCTGCGTAATAGTGGTGTTGATCTGAAAATCGAGATGAGCCTGCTTGGCCCGCCGGATACCGCGCAGAGCCCCGTCGAAGGCTCCATCCACCTTGCGGAACCGGTCGTGGCTCTGCCTTGCGGCCCCGTCCAGGCTGATGCTGATTCGCTGGATGCCGGCATCCACCATCTCTTTTGCATTGGCCCGGGTAATGAGAGTGCCGTTGGGGGCCATGACCATACGAAAGCCCTTCTTTGTGCCGTAGCGTGCTATCTCAAAGATATCCGGCCGAAGAAGAGGTTCCCCGCCAGTGAGGATAATCACGGGCTTTCCGACCTCGCTGATCCGGTCGAGCAGATTGAACCCCGCTTCGGTGTCGAGTTCATCCTTATAAGGCCCCCTGGTGGCTGCCGCCCTGCAATGGATGCAGTTAAGGTTGCAATTGCGGGTAACCTCCCAGGCTACAAGCCGCAGGTTGGGTTTGCCGTTCTTGCCTCCCTTGTGTGTGATTTTGGATGGTGGATGTTTATGCACTTTTGGTAAAAAGGCTTGGCAGTCAATGGTCATTGGTCACTTAAAACCATTGACCAATGACCATTGACTAATGACCAACTAACTCCTTTGCGGCTTCCTTGGCAAAATAGGTCAGGATCATGTCTGCACCGGCCCGCTTTATGGCGGTAAGTGTTTCCATCATGACCTTGTTTCCGTCCAGCCACCCGAGCTTGTCTGCCGCCTTGATCATGGCAAACTCGCCGCTCACATTGTAGGCTGCCACCGGCAGGTCGATCTCTTCTCGAACCCTGTAGATGATGTCCAGATAAGGGATGGCGGGTTTGACCATGATGATGTCGGCGCCTTCCTCAACATCCAGTGTTACCTCGCGAATTGCCTCTGTGCTGTTGGCAGGGTCCATCTGGTAGGTGCGACGATCTCCGAATTGCGGGGCCGATTCAGCGGCCTGGCGAAAAGGGTAGTAAAAGGCTGAACAATATTTTGCCGCATACGACATGATAGGGATGGTTTCAAAACCGTTTTCATCCAGGCTGTCCCGTATTTCGGAAACACGGCCGTCCATCATGTCGGATGGAGCCACCATGTCCGCCCCTGCCTGGGTGTGCGAAAGGGCTGTGCGCGCCAGCAGATCCAGGGTTGCATCATTGTCTATGATGCCGTTTTGCACCATGCCGCAGTGGCCGTGATCGGTATACTCGCACAGACACACATCGGTAATAACTACAAGATCCGGGACCTCGGCTTTTATCGCCTTGACGGTCTTTTGCACGATTCCGTCCTTGGCATAGGCGCTGGTTGCCAATGAGTCTTTCTTGTCCGGGATGCCGAAGAGCATCACGGCCGGGATGCCAAGCTCAACGGCCTCTTTGGTCTCTTTGACAATATTGTCCACAGACATTTGGCAATGTCCCGGCATGGACGAAATGGGATTCCTAACCTTTTTGCCCTCAACTGCGAAAATCGGCAAGATCAAGTCGTCAACAGACAGCCGGGTCTCCCGTATCATGCGCCTGAAATTTTCATTTTGCCGCAGCCTCCTCGGCCTGTAATCCGGAAAAAGCATAGGTTTGTCCCTTTTTTGATTGGTCAGTGGTCAGATGCCGGATGCCGGACGACAGTAGACAGAGGACAGACGACAGATGCCTGATGCCAGATGATAGACGACCGATGACTACTGACCAATGACCAATGACTATAACCTGATTTCCTCGTCGGTGAGATAGCACGCCGGGTCCGGCGTCCACACATCTCCTGATATTGCCTCGGCGCGAACCCTGAAGTTTCCGGCACAAATATCCAGCCATCGACACTTTGCACACCGGCCCTTTACATACTTCTTTTTTTCCTTGAGCTGTTTCATGAGTGTGTTGGACGTGTCCGTCCAGATTTCGCTGAAGGGGCGCTCCCTCACATTTCCGAAGCTGTAGTGACGCCAAAACTGGTCTGCGTGGACCGCGCCGTCCCAGCTTACACAGCCGATGCCGCGGCCTGAGTTGTTCCCTTCGTTCCACTTGAGCAGTTCAAGGACTTCCTTGGCCCGCTTCGGATCCTCTTTAAGGAGTCGCAGGTACACATAGGGGCCGTCTGCGTGATTGTCCACGGTGAGCACCTCTTTTGGTTTGCCGCGCTCATGCAGATCCTTTGTGCGGTCCATTATCAGGTCCACCACCGCCCGGCTCTGCTCATGGCTCAGGTCTTCGTCAACCAGCCTGGAGCCGCGCCCGGCATACACGAGATGATAGAAGCAGACACGTGGCACATCCAGATCTTCAAGGAGATCAAAGATGGCCGGCACTTCCGCCGCGTTCAACTTGTTTATGGTAAAGCGAAGGCCCACCTTGATACCCGCTTTTTGACAGTTTCGTATACCCTCCACAGCGGCCTTGAAGGCCCCTTTTACGCCGCGAAACCGGTCGTTGACCGCTTCCATGCCGTCGAGACTTATCCCAACGTAGGAAAGCCCGATCTCCTTTAACAGCAGGGCTTTTTCAGCAGTAATAAGGGTGCCGTTTGTGGAGATCACCGCACGCATCCCCAGCTGCACAGCGTAACTGGCAAGCTCCGGCAGGTCCTTGCGAACCAGTGGCTCGCCTCCGGAAAAGAGCACCACCGGCACGCCGAACTGCGTCAGATCATCCAGCAGGGTCTTCCCCTCCTCGGTGGTCAGTTCGTTTTCAAAAGAGCTTTCTTTGGCCTTGGCATAGCAATGGATGCACTTCAGGTTGCATTGCCTGGTCACATTCCACACAACCACCGGCCGCTTGTCTTTTGAAAACTGCAATAGATGGGATGGGAGCTTGCCGGACTTGCGTCCATAGCGCAAGGCGTCCGAAGGCTCAACCGTGCCACAGTATAATTTAGATATGCCGATCACAGTTCGCTAAACTCCTCCGGTCCACGAAGACCGTCTTCTGTATATTCCTTTTTCACCAAAGCATTTAAAAATTCTTCAGGGTCTTTCAGGGCCTCCTTGGTGATGGTAAACTTATTTTGGCCTGTCCGGTCATGGATCAGTTTGAAACCGTATTCAAAGTTCGTTGTAAGCTGTTTGTAGAAATCTCCAAGTGATGCGGGAGAAGACTGCATCTGCAAGATCACGACATCTATGGCGTCTTCATCCAGGATGACGTTCAGGTCGTGGGTTTTGTAAAAATAGTCTTCCATTTTCTTGACCTGATCATAACAGGTCTTTATCTTTTTCATGACCGCATTAATGTCTGCGGTGCCGGCCGCATAGATTTTAGCGATCAGATCCATTCGCGACTCTGTTAGCTCCATCCAGTACTTTTCACCCAACTGGGCCTGGTTGCACTTTACATACTCTTTGATCGACTCCATTTCCTCCCGGAGCACTCTTTCGTGGGCCTGTTCCCGCTCTGAATCATCCAGCGCCGATACCATTTTCTCGAGCGCAGCTTCAGGGTCCTTCACTAGCTCTTCTGTCACCGCAAGTCTTTTTATGTTCGTGGACGGGAGCTTCTTTTCAAACTTCAGCAAGACCTTCTCGATCACACTGACCAGGCCGCGGGCGCCGGTACCTTCCTCGTAAGCAAGGTGAGCCATGCTCCTGAGCGCCCCGTCGTCGAACTTGACATCTATGCCGTAGGCCTTGAAATCGAGCTTCTTGCTAAGTATGACGGGGTTGTTCGGATTCTTCAGGATGGCAAAAAGGTCCTCTTCTGCAAGTTCCTCGAATACTGTAACGACCGGTAGCCGCCCGATGAACTCTGACTCGAAGCCGAACTTGATCAAATCCTCCGGCTTGACATGTTTCAGGTAATCGGCAGATCCCGATCGGCTCCTGACAGATGCACCAAAACCGATGCCTTGATCTGCCATCCGTTTCTTGATGATCTCTAAAATTTCGAAAAAGGCGCCGCTCATGATGAACAAAATGTTCTTTGTGTTTACCACCCGCTTTTTTCGTTTGCCGGTTTTCCTGTACCGTTCGATCTCCTCGAGCATGGATATGGGGTCATGCGGGACCTTGATGTCTACGTCTGTT
>JABXJW010000278.1 GCA_013375395.1 Desulfobacterales bacterium | reverse complement strand
CCATTTCATCGGATTGTTTATTATGTATTCCCGGATATGTTTTAATTCATGTTCATTGCGGATGATATGTTCGTAATAATTACGTTGCCAAACAGGCGTGCCAGGGGTTTCGCGCATTTCATTGATGCGCCGTGACGAGAATGTTTAGTATCCGCGGATGATTTCCGACAATCCGTGCCGTTTTACCGTACGGGCGGGTTTGAAACCCGCCCGTACACCTTTTCGTTCAGGCACAAAGCCCACATATCGTCCCACGTTCGACCATCCGATAGACACCTTGCTTTCTTCCTGTTTAACCCTCCGCGCTCCTTGAAGAAGAAAGGCGCCCCGGCGGCCAGGCACTGATTGCTCATGGCAGCCATGAAAGAAAGGCCCCCTGCGGAAACCACATGATAAATGCTTGAGTCGATTTTAACCTGTCGGTAAATACCGCCGGGCTTCAAACCTGAATCACTTCAGACCGATATCCCAGTCCTTGATGTGATCCATGGCTCGATAGTCGGTCATATCGCATTGCACGGGCGTGATAGAGATGTAGTTTTGATAAAGGGCTGCCACGTCTGTGTCCGGTTCATGCTCGAAACCCTGTGTTTCGACCCCTTGCCAGTAGTAGGTCTGGTTCCTTGGGTCTGTCCTCTTGTGGAATGTTTCAGTCAGAGGAGATATTCCTTGGCGGGTTATGCGAATTCCCTGAATATCTTCCGCAGCACAGCCTGGGATGTTGACATTCAGGAAGGTGCCGGAGGGAAGACCTTGTTCGGCCACCTTGTTGATCAAGATGCTGACAAAGCCTGCCGCAAAGCCGTATTCATGACCGGGCTCAGGGTGTTGTGAAACGGCAATGGAGGGTATACCCACGAGGGCTGCTTCCTTGGCCGCCGATACCGTGCCGGAATAGTTGAGGTTGATCCCTACGTTCAGTCCGGGGTTGATTCCGGAAATCAACATGTCCGGTCGTGTTTGCAGGATCTCAAGAAGAGCCAGTTTAACGCAGTCGGCAGGGGTGCCGTTGACCGCATAGCCCCAGCCGCCGTTTGTCTGAATCTTGTTGACCCTCAACGGATTGGCCAATGTGATGCTGTGGCCGACAGCGCTTCGCTCCTTGTCCGGGGCTACCACGGAAATATTGTGGCGGCGGGATAGGACCCGTTCCATGGCCCAAAGGCCCTCGGCATGGATACCGTCATCATTGGTTAGAAGGATGTTCATGAGAGGTCGTTTGTGATTTGTTACTTGTCAACAATCAATGGTAATTGATAGTGGATATTGCATGAGATTTCAAGCTGAAAACAGCAGCAACCCTCCTTGTGCCGGACTTTACATCCATGTTCCTTTTTGTGTGCGCAAATGCGGCTATTGTGATTTCTATTCAATTACAGACCTTCGTGAAATGGATGCCTTTGTTGACGCCCTAACAAAAGAGATGCATCTGTCGACAGCGCCTGCCGCGGCATTTGATACGATCTATATAGGAGGCGGCACGCCATCGCTCTTGAAGCATGCCGGGCTCATGCGTATCCTGGACAGTGCCCGTAAAGAATTTTCTTTTACACAGGACGTGGAATTGACAATAGAAGTCAATCCCGGAACCGTATCATTCGATTCCTTGAAGGGTTTTTCAGCCATTGGGGTGAATCGTGTCAATCTCGGCATTCAGTCATTTGACGATGAGCAGTTGCACTTCCTGGGCCGTGTGCATTCGGCCAAGGAGGCCCGACAGTCCATCGACCTGGCCCAGGCAGCCGGGGTTGAGAACCTGGGCCTTGACCTGATGTACGGGCTCCCGAACCAGTCCCGGAAGGGTTGGCTCCAGGACTTGAAAGAGGCCGTTGGCTGTCAACCCGAACACATATCATGTTATATGCTCACCTATGCAAAGGGGACACCTCTTTACGGCAGGCTCAAGGCCGGCAGCTTCTGCGCGCTTGATCAAGCCGCGGTGAGTGATCTTTTTGGCCTGACAGTCGATTTTTTGAGCCACGCAGGCTATGAGCAGTACGAGATATCAAATTTTTCACGAGGAGATTCTTCCCGGTCCCGGCATAATCAAAAATACTGGTCCCACAACCCGTACATTGGACTCGGTCCTGCGGCCCATTCGTTTATTGAGCCGAAGCGCTGGTGGAATCATCGCAGTCTGGGCAAGTATCTTGAAGCTGTGCACCATGGAATGCTTCCTGTTGATGGTTCCGAGGACTTGAATCGCGCACAACTGATGATGGAATCGATTTTTCTGAGTCTAAGGACCCAATACGGTATAGACATCCCGCAATTTGAGGATCGATACAAAGTCGATTTCCTTCAACATTTTAAAGCGCCACTTGAAAAGCTTAGGCCGCAGGGCATGCTCACAGTTGGATATGATCGATGTGCCCTGAGCAGACAGGGCATGATCTTTGCCGATGCAATTGCAGGCATGTTCGCCGATCACATAGTTACAGATAGTTCTTGATCTTAAAGATCTAGTGCATATAGAATTGCAGCTATAGTCGGCAGAGGAAGGAAAAAGCTTACCATGATATTGAAGCAAGCCAAAGAGGTGCTTCAGATCGAGGCTGAAGGGATTTTGGGCGTAGTAGATCGACTGGATGAAAAATTTGTGAAGATGGTGAATCTAGTTCACGCCTGCAAAGGCCGTGTCATTATGACCGGTATCGGAAAATCCGGGATCGTGGCCCGAAAGATCGTGGCAACCCTGAACAGCACCGGCACCCGTTCCATTTTCCTTCATCCTGTGGAGGCCATGCACGGCGATCTGGGCATGGTCGGTTCAGATGATATCGTTATTGCCATTTCCAACAGCGGAGAAACCGATGAACTGAACATGCTGATTCCCAGCGTGAAGAGGATCGGCTGCACATTGATTGCCTTCTGCGGCCGGCTCGATTCCACCCTGGGACGGCAAAGCGATATTTTCATTGACGTTGGCGTTGACCGGGAGGCATGCCCCATGGGACTTGCCCCAACAGCCAGCACCACTGCCGTTTTGGCCGTGGGGGATGCGCTGGCGGTCACGCTGATTCATAAGAAGGGCTTTGATCCTAGCGACTTCAGGAAGTTCCATCCGGGCGGAAGACTGGGCCAGCGCCTTTCGGTCAAGGTCCGGGAGATTATGTTGACAGGAAAAAAGATCCCTAAAGTTTCCAACGGGAAGGCCATGCGCCACGCGATCCGGGAGATTAATCGCGGCCGGCTAGGGGCTGCGCTGGTTGTGGAAGAAGGCGATATCCTGGTGGGCATCATCACGGATGGGGACCTCCGGCGCTGTCTTGCGTCACAGGAGCGGATCTACGACCGGCCCGTGGAGGATGTCATGACAAGGGGCCCGAAGACACTCGGTCCTGATAACCTGGCCTCTGATGCCCTGGGTTTGATGGAAAAGAACCAGATTACGGTCTTGCCCATAGTGAACCCGGTCCAAAAGGTCCGCGGCATATTACACCTTCACGATATCCTGGGAAAGGGCGACTTCAGGTTCAATGGCCTCTGACACGAACAAGCCCCCAAGTGGATTGATTTGCCCCCTGGTTACGCCGTTGAAGACAGGAGACGTGCCGGACGTAAAGGTCCTCGGCCGGCTCATCGATTATGTTGGTGCGGCCGCGGATGCCTTTCTCCTTGGTGACGTTTTCTGGGGCGAAAGCCTTGCGCTGAGTCCAGAGACCCGGATAGAGACGGCAAGTGCCGCCCTGGAGATTATCCAAGGCAAATGGCCGGTGCTCATCACCATTACCTCGCACACCGAAAAGGCCACGCGTGATCTGATGGCGTGCATGGAGTCCTTTGTTGCACGCGCAGGGTATATCGGAAGCCTCTTTTGGGTGGATTATCCCATATATTACCACAGTAACCGGGGGCTGCCCCAGCTATATGAGGCCATGAGCGCGGACACCGCCATTGACTTTGTATCGGCCAATCATGCCGGGCTGGTCGAGCGTCGCAGGAGACCCGTCAAGCACAAGAATATTCGAACCGGCGTATTGAAAAAAATCTCCAGGATCGAAAAAGTACGGGGTTTGATTTTTACCGGTTCGTTAAAACGGTCGTTCGATTACCACAAGGCGGTCCGCTACCGTAAGGATTTCAGGTTTTACGACGGAAATGAGGCGTCATTCATAAGACAGCCAAGTTCAAACGGGGTTGTGGCCGGCGGGGCAAACTTGCTTCCTCGAGCATGGCGCGAGATTACTTGGTCTTGCCTGGGCCGGTACGATGTCCAGCAGAACTATGCAGACCACACAAGCCGGATATTGGAAACGGGCGTTATGCTGCAAGAATTCCATGAGCTCTATTCACAAAACCCTGCTGCTGTCTTGAAGCAGATGCTCCATGTTGCAGGGGTGCTGCCGAATGCTCACACAGCCTCGGGCACTCGTCCTGCCGACAAGGCTCAGAATCTGGAAGTTGAGGCTATTTGCAGGAAATATGACCTGATATGAGCGACCAATTACGACTTACTAATAACGCAAACGTTCACGGGTTCAGGGTTCAGAGGTTCAGGGTTCACCCAAAATCTGAACCGTCCCGCCTGCCTCGCAA
>JABXJW010000277.1 GCA_013375395.1 Desulfobacterales bacterium | reverse complement strand
AGCTCACTTTAGGCACTTTCCTTTTCTAATGACGAAGGATGCAGCGCAACGCAGAAGTTGGACTTTTTACGAAGCCGCCAAAACTGAAAGCACAAAACCCCGCTCTCTTTCTGAGAAACGGGGTCTTTATATTCATCTCATGGCATCCCCTACGGTTGGGGTTAACGGACTATGTCGGAATCTTGATGGGCAGTATCAGGGACATGCTGTTTTGTCAAGGATTTCCGGCTATAACGAGGCATTTGTGCCGGGCACGACAGCTTTTGGGGGAGGGGAGGGGGGGATGGTAGGGGGGATATCTCTTACAGCTTTATGTGTTGTAGTTTTGCGGCCGTCTTAAGAAAGCTACCGGCCACTTTTTGCGACTGCGCGGTTAAGTCCGATACGTAGAATTGGCAGGCCCCGTTCTTTTTCAGGCTGCCGGCAATGTTGGGATGCTCACGGAGAAAGTCTTTGACCGAACTTGCCAATGCCTCTGAGGAGTCAATGACTTTTACACGCTTTCCGATTTTTTCCTGTATGATCTCCTTTAAAAGTGGATAGTGGGTGCAGCCCAGGATCAAGGTGTCGATCTGCTTGAGTTTAAGCGGGTGAAGGTATTTTTTGACGATTCTCCTGGTTTCCCCTTTTTTTAGCCAACCCTCTTCTACCAGTGGCACAAGTAACGGGCAGGCAGCAGCATAGACTTTCATGTCAGGACGCACGGCCCTGATCTTTTCTTCGTACACGCGGCTGTTGACAGTGGCCCTGGTTCCGATGATCCCTATGCGCCTCCCTTTGGGCGCTGAGACTGCCATGCGGACCGAAGGTGATATGACTTCAAAGATGGGCACGTCGAAGCGCTCCCTCAGGGTATCGGTGGCCACGCTTGAGGCCGTGTTGCAACCCACCACAAGGATACGCGCGCCCCTGTCCAGTAGGATCTCTGCGTCTTCAATAGCGTATTGTATGACGGTCTCAGGGCTCTTTGTGCCGTAAGGGGTGCGGGCCGTGTCGCCGAAATAGAGTATATCGTATTCAGGAAGATGCTGTTTTAAGGCGCGGACTACTGTAAGGCCGCCAATGCCGGAATCAAATACACCGATCAAGAGACTATTCCTTTTCGTATTCTGCCACTGCTTCCCTGACGCATTCTACAACATCGTCGGGATCGACATCTCCGCGAATTCCCGGACACATTGATTGGAGAATGGCCCAGTTTGTCGTATCTATGAGCATACTTTCAATGAAGGGCCAGAGCTTGCACATGCGGGGTTTGACCTTGTGGATCGTGCAGACTTTATCCCAGAAGACGCAGTAGCCGGACGCCAAGGTCTTGATCAAAGGCCGTCTGCCGGACCACTGGCAATAATCTCTGAGAAACGACTCTGAGGCTATGTCCAGATATCGGGAGATGCGCTCGATTTCACGCTCGTTTACAAAGGCGCCGCCGTAGCCCTTGCAACATTCGCCGCACTTTTGACATTGAAAGAGATCTGATCGGTTAGGCAATATTCAGTCCGCGGGGGCGGATTCCCTCCTTTCCATGGCGCGTTTTATGGTGACCGCATCAAGATATTTCAGGTCACTGCCCATGGGCACGCCCGAGGCTATTCGTGTCACGCGCACAGGATATGCTTTGAGTATTTGGGCCAGGTATGACGCTGTGGACTCTCCTTCCACGTTTGTATTGGTGGCAAGGACCAGCTCCAGGACTTCGCCTTGAGCAACACGAGCTGCGAGTTCCTTGATCTTCAAGTCATCCGGTCCGATGCCGTTCATGGGAGAAAGTGCCCCGTGAAGTACATGGTAGAGGCCATTGAAGGCCCCGGACTTCTCAAGGGCTACCAGGTCGCTCGGCTGTTCAACCACGCAGACAACCGTATGATCTCGATTCGGATTCACGCACAGCCTGCACGGATCTGTGTCGGCAAGGCCAAAGCACTTTGAGCAAAGCCTTACTTTTTCCTTAACCTCAAGGATGCTCTCCGACAGCCCTTTGGCCTCCTGGCCGGGCGACCGCAGGACATGCAGTGCGAGACGGGTGGCGGTCTTCTCGCCGATGCCGGGAAGTTTTGAGAAGTGTTTGATCAGGCGGACAAGCGAAGGTGGATAATACTCCATGCGAACTGCCTGTCTTTACGTAATGCCCGGAATGTTAAAACCGCCGGTCAACTTCGTCATCTCTTCCGATACCATCTCTTGTGCCTTTTTCAATGCATCGTTGACTGCCGCCACAACCATATCCTCGAGCATCTGAACATCGCCGGGGTCGATAACCTCCGGCTCGATCTTGATCGATACCAACTCCTGCTTGCCATTGGCAACAGCTTTTACCATACCGCCGCCCACGGTTGTTTCCACAGTCCTCTCGCCCATCTCTTCCTGGAGCTTAAAAATCTTAGACTGAAGTTTTTGGGCTTGCTTGAGCATGTTTCCCATACCTTTTGCCATCTTCTACCTCCATGTCCGGATGCACCGGAATGAAACAGATTTAAAATAATGTAGGCGTTCACAGGTTCAGAGTTCACCCTGTTAAATTTGGCGCAAGGTTGCGCCTGACGGCTTGTAAACACACACTTCGTGTCCCGAAGGGAAACCTATTTAACAGGGTGAACCGTTCAGGGTTAGCTTTTTTGTTGACCTCGCTCGCCTGCCTGTGCGTCGCACGCAGACAGGTAGGCTAGCAAGTACTTAATGAAACCTCAAATCGTTTTATTCTCATGCCTTATCCATTCAGAACTCGCGAATCACCTGCCCGCTCGCCAAGCTTGCGAGGCAGGCGGGACGGTTCAGATTTTCGGTGAACCCTGAACCTCTGAACTCTGAACCCGTGAACGCTTACGGGATTTTTACGTCTACCACCCTGCCTTGAAAGACCTCAAGGGCATCTGTGACAATCGGATGAGATAAGGCCTCCTTCTTCAAATGCCTTGTTCTGTCGCTTTCCCTATGTTGTCCCTCTTGGGAGGCTTCCTTGTGAGCATCGACCACCTTGATTCTCATCCTGCGATTAAAGAACTCGTTGCAGACTTTTTCGATTGTGGCCATGCTCTTTTTGTCTCGAAGTCGCGCTGTGTAGAACGAGTTGCCCTGCACACTGAGTTCCAAAAAATTTTCACCGACCTTGGTCAACACAGCCTTTTCCAGGACGGGGACAAGAGGCTGAGACTGTTTCTTAAGGATAGAAACGAGTTGTTGCCAGGTTTGAGCAAGGTCTTCACCAGAGTCCGGCTTCCGGCCGGATGCGGCTTTATGCTCGGAGGCAGGTCGACTTTCCGGCGCGGTTGCTTCACGTACTTCGCTTTGCCCGGATACGCCGCAAGGCGTCTCGAAGCGTTTGCCGAATGAGTCCAGTTTGCTTATGATTTCATCAAAAGAGACAACAGGCATGAACTGGGCGACTTTGATAAGGAGCGCCTCCAGCGCGAGTTTTGTCTGGGCGGAAAGCCGTATGCTCGCCTCTGCCTCAAACAAGGTGGAAAATATCTGATTGAGAGACTCCAAAGAGATATGTTCCACCTGCTGCTCCATGAGCCCTATTTCATGTGCGGGCACGTCGACCAACGGAGGCGAGGCGTCGGCCATCTTGACTACCAGAAGATGTCTAAAGTGCTCCAGGATCTGGCCGTAAAGCCGCTTTAGGTCGTGACCGTAGTTGTAAAGCCCTTCGAGCAAATCGAGGGCCTTCACCAAATCACGGCCAAGCAAGGCAGTGGAAAGATCGAACAGGACCTTGCGATCCACAGCGCCCAGGCTGTCCAATATCTGCTCATCGGTCACTCCGCCTTCCGAATAGACCATGAGCTGATCAAGGAGGCTCAGGGCATCACGCATGCTTCCGCCGGCTTCTCCGGCAAGCACGCGGAGGCCTTCCTCGCTGATCTCAAAACGTGCCTCATTGCAGACGTATTTTAGGTGTTCTACTATGTCTTCAAGGCGAATGCGCCTGAACTCGTGTCTCTGGCATCGTGAGAGTATCGTGATGGGAATCTTGTTTGGTTCAGTTGTGGCAAATATAAAAAGCACATGGGCAGGCGGCTCCTCCAGCGTCTTTAAAAGTGCGTTAAACGCTGGAGCCGTGAGCATATGTACCTCATCGATAATGTAAATCTTGAAGCGGCTGCGGCTCATATATTTAATATTTTCCCGAAGCTCACGGATCTCGTCGATTCCGCGGTTGGAGGCGCCGTCGATTTCGAATACATCTACCGCAATACCTTGAGTGATTTCCTCGCACGATTTGCAAGCATTACACGGAGTGGGGGTAGGCCCTTTCCGGCAGTTCATGGCCTTGGCCAGGATGCGTGCCACTGAAGTCTTTCCCACGCCCCTGGGGCCGGCAAACAAGAGAGCATGGGCGACCCTGTCGGCCCGGATGGCGTTTTTCAGCGTTTGCGTGATGTGAGCCTGGCCGACAACATCTTCAAAGGTCTGCGGGCGATATTTTCTTGCAAGTACCAGATAGGACATGGTGTCACTCGTTAGTTTCCATCCATAAATGGCCCTTTTCCGCAATCTCGGCGTCAATCTGCGGGATCGCTTGTGCGACGTACCAAT
>JABXJW010000036.1:3347-22798 GCA_013375395.1 Desulfobacterales bacterium | reverse complement strand
AATAATGGGTTCTGGGAAAATGGGACAATGGTTTATTGGCAAAATCTCTCTTGACAGGCAAGTTAATAAATGTGTAATTCCTTTGAAAACCAATATAGCGCAAAGCTTCACTGCGTGCCCAATATTCCACCATAGCGCACAGCTTCACTCCGTGCCCATTATTCCATGCGCGAGGCAAAAACCCAGGCCTCGAAAACCTCCTATATTTTCAATAAGTTGTAGAAATTCCGAGACGTTCAACTAATCTTGTCCCGGTCAAGAACCGATCGGATTATAAAATAATCTTACACCAATACCGGCTTTCTTGCAAGTCGCCTTCCATCAGTATCTGATACATGCATTTCTATAATGCGCTTTCACTCCCTTCATCACTCCCTTCATCACTCCCTTCATCCTCGGCGTCATATGATCTATCCGGTTCACCAGAATCAGGATAGAGTGCTCGGCTGATTGTTTCCAAATCCTCAGCCATTTCCCGCAGAATAGTCCCGATCCCTAATATGACCTCTGCCCTAAATCGATTAGCTGGATTCGAGCCAGCAGATAGCAGTAGCGAACTTATCGTCTTGATCTTGCGTATGGTCGCAGGAAAGTATAGAGAAAAATTTCTTGTTTCAACGTCATTTTTATCAATCATGGCTATCCTCCTTGAGAGCATACATTTTTTTGAATCTCTTTCAGTCTTCCTTTTCGACGCACTGCTTCAAACTACACCACCCGTATGAGATTCATTTCTAAATACACATCACTGTTTCTTGTTCCATGCCTCTCACCTCCTTTACGAACCACTATTCTATATTCCATTAGTATCTACTCTGTTTTCGGATTTGTCTGTTTCCTTCGCCGGATCTTTCCAGTACAGCCAGGCCATGGACTGGCTGTGGAAATCACACGCATCGTTTGTCACGTTTGTCAAAAAGGGAAAATGCAAGATTAATACCAACCAAAGAAATTTGACTGTGGATCAAGTAAAACTTTGTCTGCCTGTAGAGAAAAGAATCTGAAATCCGCCGGGCTCTGCGTTTGGTTTTTCCATCACTCCATTACTCCGGTCTCCTTCGACATTCATTATTCCTTGTTCGATATTCGGTGTTTTACACCTCGTGAAAACTACCGCAACTCTCCGAACCACCTGATAAGATTATGTTTATCGGTTAAGTTAGCGCGTGTGCCCTGTGGGGGCAAAAGCAATGCCATTTCTCAGAGGATGCGAGTTTGCTTCGCCCCACAGAGGGGCTTCCAGAGTCTGTCAATCGTTCAATCGTTTTCTGGAGTATTGGATAATGGAAAAACCAGTCACGCAGAAAGGCTATTTGGGACCGTGCCGCGCTTTATGGGTTGATAAACGAATACCTGTTTGGTATCTTATGAAATAAGAATCGCTTAACTGTTGGATACATTGAACCATAGAATATATTCATGAAAAAGACTGTATTGAAAAAACAAGCTCCAAAGAAAGAGATTTCCGGTAAAGGATCCATACCATCCCAGGCTCTCCTGTCTCCGCCCGACTCCGCCATCGTCAAGTATGACCCATTGCAGCGATACCTGTGGGAAATTGG
The DNA here is from genome assembly GCA_013375395.1 of Desulfobacterales bacterium. Lineage (GTDB taxonomy): Bacteria > Desulfobacterota > Desulfobacteria > Desulfobacterales. The sequence goes on along the minus strand of JABXJW010000036.1, from coordinate 21,236 downwards.
TCAGTACGAACTCCTTACCAAGGAGGAAGAAAAGGAACTTGCCATACGCGTAAGGGAATACGGAGACACCGATGCGGCTTACAGAATGGTTACCTCCAACCTGAGGCTGGTCGTCAAGATAGCCATGGAGTTTCAGCGGATATGGATGCAAAACCTGCTCGACCTGATCCAAGAAGGCAATATTGGGCTCATACGGGCAGTTCAGAAGTTTGACCCCTATAGGGGGGTCAGGTTTTCCTACTACGCCTCCTTTTGGATTAAGGCATATATCCTTAAATTTATCATGGACAATTGGCGATTGGTCAAGATCGGCACTACTCAGGCGCAACGAAAACTGTTCTTCAGGCTGAAGAAGGAAAAACAGAAACTCATATCCGAGGGATTTGATCCAAAACCAAAACTCCTCTCAGAAAGGCTTGGCGTCTCCGAGCAGGAAATCACCGACATGGATCAACGCTTGGACGGATGGGAAGTATCGCTGGATGCCCCTATCAAGGAAGGATCAGACGATGAGCGAATCGGATTTGTCCCCACACCATCCGTTTCTGCCGAGGACCAGGTGGCAAAGAAAGAGATGGAAATGATTCTTCACGACAAACTCGCTTTTTTCAAGAAAAGCCTGAACGAGCGGGAACTCGACATCCTTGAAAACCGCATCTCCTCTGACAGCCCGGCAACTCTTCAGGAGATAGGCGAGCGCTATCGTATTTCAAGGGAGCGTGTGCGCCAGATTGAGAATAAAATGATCAAGAGGATGAAGTCGTACTTCCAACGTGAGATACCCGACTTTGATTCATTTCTCGGGGGACTGGGCGAGGAATAAGAAGGAGACAAGCATGCCCGGCAATCTGCTTAAGGCGCTCATACCAGTCGGCATTGTGCTGAGCCTGTGCGCTTGCACTCTTCATCAAGAGATCGCCTATGGCCGAACAACATCACCAGGAGTCAAGGCCAAAGATGTTGGACCTTACTATTACTATGCCAAGTCGCACCTCATGAAGAGGCGGGGCAAGATCGACAGGGCGATAGAGTTGTTGAAGGAAGCTGTGGCAAGAGATCAAGATTCAATATTCTTAAAGACGGAGCTTGCAAAACTCTATCTTCAAAACAACGATCATAAAGGGGCGCTGGCAATTACTGAAGAGATCGTAAAAAAGCATCCCCGGCACGTGCCTTCCATGATCATTCTGGCCGGCATTCATGCGGTCTTGAATCATCATGCAGAGGCAATCGAGGCATATGAAGAGGCTCTGGCACTCGATCCAAAGTCCGAGCACATCCATCTCTTGTTGGGCTTGGAATATGTCAAGAGTAAGGAATTGAGTAAGGCCATGGAGCTGTATCAGAGCCTCACCGAGATAAATCCCACATCTCTTGCCGGTTTTTTTTACCTCGGAACGGTTTGTGCCGCACTGAACCGCCATGACTTGGCGGAGGCTGCATTCCTGAAATGCCTTGAACTCAAGCCGGATCATGAGCAGAGTCTGTTTGAGCTTATCAATGTTTACGAGACCACCGGAAAGGATAAAAAGGTTATCAACACCTACAAGATGATTCTTGACGTCAACCCCCAAAACATCAAGGCCGCAGTCGGGCTGGGCCAGTTTTATTTAAGGACGGGGCGAGCCAAGGAGGCTGAGAAGCTCTTTGAGGAACTAAAGCTGCGGAGCCGAGCCAATCCTTTAGTCCTCAAACAGATCGCCCTCATATACCTGGACCAGAAAAAGTACAAAGAGGCAGCCGAGAGCTTGCAGGCGCTCTTGAAGGATGATCCGAGCAAGCCGGAGCTTCAGTACTTTCTGGGAATGGCCTTTGAAGGGCTTAAGAAGACAGAGGAGGCGATTGCTGCATTTGAGAAGGTCTCCCCGGCTTGTACCTATCACCGGAATGCAGTTGTTCATCTGAGCTTCCTGTACCAAGAAAAGGGGGATGCAAAAAGGGCAGTGGAGCTAATGAACAAGATTATTGAGAAGGAGCCCGACGAACCTGAGCTTTATTTCTTTCTAGGTACACTGTATGAAGAGATGGAAGCATATAACAAGGCCATAGCCACCCTTAAGAAGGGCCTGGATCTGCAACCCGACTACATAAGATTCCATTTTCGACTTGGAGTGATCTACGACAAAGCCGGCGACAAGGACGCATGCATCCGGCATATGAAGGCCGTCATCGAGGCAGACCCAACACATGCCGAGGCCCTAAACTATCTGGGCTATACCTATACTGAGCTTGGCACAAACCTGGATGAGGCGGAGGAATTGGTAAAAAGGGCCATAAAGCTCAAGCCAAACGATGGCTATATTACCGACAGCTTGGGATGGGTTTATTATAAGAAAGGACTTTACAAGGAGGCGATCAAATTCCTTGAAGAAGCAGTCAAACTGGTTTCTGAGGATGCCACTATACTGGAACACCTGGGCGATGCTTACATAAAAGTGAACGATTCGAAAAGTGGCTTAAAATGTTACAAAAAGGCACTTAAGAACAAGGAAAAAGACACAGGCGCCCTTGAAGAAAAGATAGAATCTATTGAGAAATAACTGGGCCAGGATGCATAGGCACGCCTCCTTTATTGCCGCTGTGCTTTTAGCGTTATGCGTTTGGGCATGTGCCGCGACCCCGAAAGCCGTCCCGACCGTGCCCTGCCCGGATGCAGGCCGGCTTCTGGCATCTTTGCAACAGTGCAAGCAAGAGCTGGAAAGTTTTAGAGGTATCGGCAAACTGAGGATAACGGGCAAGGGCGACCGGCAAACCGCGCGCGTGGCGTGGATAGGGGCTCAGCCGGAAAACCTGCGAGTGGAGACACTTGGGGTATGGGGAGGGCCTGCTCTGACATTTCTTGTCAACGGGTCCACTTTTTACCTTCACAGCTCTCAAGACAACCGATACCTTAAAGGAAGAGCCACAGCCCGAAACCTCTCGCGTTTCGTCTCCATACCAGTGAGGGCGGAGGTCCTTTTTTCCCTTTTGTCGGGCCAACCACCCGTTCTCCCATTTCATTCCGCCAAGATGCAGGCTTTAGGAGGGGATGGCCAATGGCTCCTTTGCCTTTACGAGAAATGGGGGCGCCTCATTGAAAAGATGTGGCTCGCCAATGACGGGGCAACCATAGAGCGAGTTGGGGTGTTTGACGGATGGGGCAATCTGAAATACACGGTTTCCTTCAGCCGTTTTGAAGAGGTGGAATGCCTGCGTATCCCGCACAAGATCATGGTCTCACATGCACGAGGGATCGTATTGTCACTCGATGTAGAGAAGTTCTGGACAAAGGTTCAAATCGCTGAGAGGGCTTTCACCCTGGATCTTTCAGGTGCACAGGTGGTGGATGTTGATTCCTGATGAGGTTTGCTGCTGATCGCATGCTGGGAAGTCTTGCCCGATGGCTTCGCTTCATTGGATACGATACCCTGTATTTCAACAACCTATCAGACGACCGGTTCCTTGCGCTGGCAGATGAGGGGCGGATTCTTCTTTCACGAAATTCCAGACTTACAGGCAAGGTTGCTCAAGAGAAAATCGTGTTCATAAAGGACAATGATCCCAAGGAACAACTCCGGGAGGTTGTCCGCCTGCTCGGTCTCAGGCCTCAGCCTGACATGTTTTTTACCCGATGCAGCCTGTGCAACGGCGTGCTTGAATCCGTTGAGGCCGGAGACGTATTTGGACATGTGCCGGACCATGTATGGACGGCCCACACCAGATTCTCCAGGTGCGGCACTTGTGGAAAAATCTATTGGCCTGGAACTCACCTGACGCGAAGCCGCAAGAAAATAGGGCTGCTCCTCGGAGTGTAAGATAAGAGCCTTTCTTTATCTCTAAAACGTGGATGAAGACCTAGACAGAGGTCGCCTTGAATGCAAGAAGGATAGCCCTTGAAAGCAGGTTGCGTCGGTGCAAGAATGTAATCACCCTGGGCGTTCGAACGAATCTTTCAGACTATGAGGACTGGCAGATAGACCTGATTCGCAAGTCCCAGGTCATCTATTACCCGACACACTTCTACGCCGACATCTTTGACACCATGGGAAAGCGGACATTCCCCAACTATCATACCTACAAATATGTCCAGGACAAGATCAAACAAACCGCTCTTTTCGACCTGCTGAAGATTCCACACCCCAGGACCCGTGTCTTTTATGGAAATCGTCAAAAATCAAAGATATTGAAGCACTTCCGGTTTCCCTTTGTGGCCAAGATCCCACGGGGCTCGGCCCTTGGCAGGGGAATTTACCTGGTTCGCAACGAGGCTGAACTGGCAGAATACAGCCAATTGACACATGCTGCCTATATACAGGAATACTTCGAGATTGACCGAGATCTTCGGGTTGTGCTGATCCGCGGCAACCTCATCCATGCCTACTGGCGCGTCGCACGGCCCGGAGAGTTCCGCACCAACGTGTCACAGGGGGGCACAATCAATTTTGACAACATCCCGGAAGAAGGGGTGGCACTTGCCGTCAACACGGCCCGTCTTTGCCAATTGGATGATGTGGGCCTTGATATCTGTTTTTACAAAGATCGCTATTGGGTTCTTGAAGCAAACATGAAATACGGAAAAGAAGGATTCAAACAGGCAGGGATCGATTTTCACAAGCTTGTGGATGAAATGATTGAGAATGGCGAGATCTGATTCAATCGATTTGCGGCACTTGAAACAATCTCTAAACGGCCGGGAACACGGTCTTTTCTCACCAATGGCCTCCTACAGCAAGGATGCCATACGGCGCTTTGCCGAGGAGCGCATTGACCTGGGCCACCGCCAGAACTATGCAGTGGATTCTGATCGCATCCTTCATTCCTTGGCTTACACGCGATATATAGATAAGACCCAGGTATTCTATCTGGTCGACAACGACCATATTACCCATAGGGTGCTTCATGTTCAGATGGTTTCCAAGATCTCACGTACCATCGGCCGCTTTCTCGGTCTGAACGAAGACCTCGTCGAAGCGATTGCCCTGGGCCATGACATTGGTCATTGCCCATTTGGACACGACGGGGAGACGTATCTGTCTCAGCTGTGCGAGGCGTACGGAATCGGAGCGTTTCAACATAACCTTCAGAGCGTCAGGTTTCTGGATAAAATCGAACGCAAGGGCAGGGGCTGGAATCTATCTCTTCAGGTATTGGACGGCATAGTCTGTCATGACGGTGAGATCCATGCACACGCACTCTCTCCGCAGCGGGAAAAGACCTTTGACACGTTTGATCAAGAGATAGCCGACAAGGCTGCAACTCCCGGCCTGCCCCTGACACCAATGACCTTGGAAGGATGTGTCGTGCGCATGGCCGACACCATCAGCTATATCGGACGAGATATCGAAGACGCCATACGCTTGAATCTCATCAAGAGGACTCAGCTTCCCGATAGCGCCGTGGCCCTATTGGGGGATACCAACGGGACCATCGTATACAACCTGGTGACGGATATCATAAGAAACAGTTTTCAAGAGCCGGCCATCTCATTCAGCCCGAAAGTGTCGGATGCCCTGAAAGAGCTCAGGGAGTTCAACCTGAACAATATATATCTCAATCCGAAGATAAAACCGGGCGCGGGAAAGATCAACCACCTTTTTAAAGTTTTACTTGAAGGTTATCTCAAGGATCTGGAAGAGGGTAACGAAGAAGCCATCATCTTCAGAGAATATCTGCACGATATGTGCGATGATTACAAGGACAATACAAGCGCTGCAGAGATAGTACGCGATTTTATCGCCGGCATGACCGATCAGTATTTCTTGAGACAATGCCCGCAAGAGCTCCGCCCACCGAGGATTAGGGGGCGGTTCTAGGCTTACTTTTCCGAGATCTCTGCGGGCTACAGAACCCAACCCGTTAATCGAATCGCGCAGCCGCCCATGGAACCAGAACAGATATATCAACACCTGGAAAACTTGGCAGAACAGCTAGGAATTTCAATAAGACATGAAGACCTAACCGAATCTGAATTCAAAGCAACAAGCGGCCTCTGCAAGGTCAAGGGCCGCTATTTCTATATCATGGACACCTCAAAGAGGGTTTCTGAAAGGATCGGGCTTTTAAGCCAATGCCTGAGCGGGATGGACCTTGATGGGATCTACGTATTGCCTGCGATCAGGAAACTTCTCGCATCGGTGCGAAGTGGGGCGGGGTATATTATGTAAACTTTCGGGCGTATATTATGTAAACTTTCGGGCGTATATTATGTAAACTTTCGGGCGTACCCATTAGGTTCGCCCGAAAGTTTACATAATATATATTATCAGACGTTAATTAAATATTGTGGCCGCCTAGCCCCCTTTCTCAGCGTCTCCCTTGCTCCCCGGCTTTGCACCCGAGATCCGGTTAATGCCTGCTTTCACACCCCTTTTCACAATCTTCTCCGCCTTGGCCCCCAGAGTGCGGCCCTCTGACACCAAGTCGCCGCTACCCATGAGCTTGCCAAGCAGGCCGTGGCGCTTTTCAACAAGACGCTTTCCTATAATCCCGACTCCGGTGCCGATCTTGCCGCCTATGCCAATCTGCTCCTCTTTTGTCACTGTCTCCTCGGAAATGGCATCGTGAAGCCGTTCGACCTGTTTGCCGAGAGCGACTCCCACCTTCTTGCCCACCTGGGCGCCCTTTTTGTCTGCATCTTTCGACAGAGTTTGCCCAAGGCGATCTCCCACGCGCTCCCCCAGAGATTCCAATTCCCTTTTTATCTGTTTCTTTATCATTGTTAGCTTTCCTCCTGAAATACATGGATCATTTCTTGAAGTTTCAACATAGCACGACTGTTTGAATTTTGTCACCGGAAAAAGTGATTGTGGGCCATATTCATATATGGTATAAATTTTCCATGGATAGAGATTCTACGCTGCCTGAGCGCCGCATCTACTCTGTGAGCGAGATCACCCGGGACATTAAAGTTCTACTTGAAGATGCTTATCCTTTTGTTTGGCTTGTGGGTGAAATTTCAAATTTTCGCACACCGGGCTCCGGGCATTTCTACTTCACGCTAAAGGATTCCGGAGCTCAGATCAGTGCAGTCATGTTCCGCGCCCAGAGCCGCAGTCTTAAATTCCGGCCGGCAGACGGCACGGCGGTTATTGCCATGGGGCGCCTCAATGTGTATGTGCCCAAAGGGATATATCAGATTATCATAGAGTACTTGGAGCCCGAAGGCATAGGCGTTCTGCAATTGGCCTTTGAACGGCTCAAGGCAAAGCTGGCTGCCGAAGGGCTGTTTGATGAAAGGCACAAGCGCCCGCTGCCGTTCCTGCCCCAAAAGATCGCAGTTGTCGCCTCCCCTACCGGTGCTGTCATCCGTGACATAATGAGCGTGCTTGATCGCAGGTTCCAAAATGTGGCTGTTCAGGTAGCACCTGTTAAGGTTCAGGGAGAAGGAGCCGCCGGGGAGATCGCCGAGGCGCTGCAATTGCTCAATCGGGCCGATGATGCCGATGTGATCGTGGTGGCCCGGGGTGGCGGTTCACTGGAAGACCTCCAGGCCTTCAACTCAGAGGTGGTGGCGCGCGCTATCTTTTCCTCCCATATCCCTGTTGTTTCGGCCGTAGGACATCAAACGGATTTTACCATTGCAGACTTTACGGCAGATGTGCGTGCGCCGACTCCCTCGGCTGCGGCCGAGCTGATCGTACCGGTCAAAGAGCAACTGTCGGGCCGCATAGCAGATATCAAGAAGAGCTTGAAAAGTGCGATATTTCAAAGGATTAGGCTTTTAAGGGAGCGGGCGGCCCATCTGTCGAGGCGACTGGTCCATCCAGGCAGGCAGATTGTCGACTGGCGATTGCGCCTTGACGATGCGTTCGGGAGAATCCTCCGGGGGCTCTCAAGGCAATTGGATGAAAAGAGGGGGCGTCTAAGCATCATGGGAGACCGACTCGCCCGATGCAGCCCTCAAGTTATTGCCGAAGACCTTAATGTATTACTTGAGCATCATCAGCAAACCCTTTCTTCTGCAATGCAATTCTATTTGGAATCAAAGAAGGGCACGCTTCGTGCGACTGCAGCCAAGCTAAACGCCTTGAGCCCACTGGCGGTACTGGAACGGGGCTACAGTGTGACGCGCACTTTGCCAGATCATGCTGTCGTCAAAGATGTTGAGCAGGTGAGTCTGGGACAGCACGTGGAGGTGACTGTGTCAAGGGGTGCGATGGTCTGCTGCATAGAAAGGAAGCGAGCCGATGGCCAAGCAAACATTTGAGAATGCCATGAAGAGACTGGAGGCAATCGTACACGAATTGGAAAGCGGAGACCTGACTCTGGATGAGGCATTGAAGAAGTTTCAAGAGGGGGTCAAGCTATCCAAGTTGTGTTCAATCAAGCTGGATGAAACCGAGAAAAAGGTCTCCTTGCTTCTGAAGGATGAGGAAGGAAATGTTCGAGCACAACCATTCTTGCCGGAAAAAAATGAAATGGAGTGATGGAGTAAGCCCCCTGCGCTCCAATGGTTTCTCGGAGCCGGGGCCGGAAAAGCTGGCGTATTTTCTCTGACAATGTTCGATCTAAAGCCCTACCTGAAAGCAAAGCAGCGCACCATCAATGCCGCCCTTAAGAAGCTGTGGGACGACAGAGAGCCCTACCCCAGCCCGTTGGTCCAAGCCATGCGTTACTCCATTGGGGCCGGGGGCAAACGGCTGCGTCCTGTCTTGTGTATTGCGGCATCAGAAGCCACAGGGGGCGCCGAAGCCGATGTGATGCCTGCTGCATTGGCTTTGGAACTCATTCATACCTATTCTTTGATCCATGATGATCTTCCGGCCATGGACGATGACGACCTTCGGCGAGGCAAGCCTTCGTGCCACAAGGCATTCAATGAGGCCACCGCCATATTGGCCGGGGACGCCCTGCTCACTGCCGCATTTGAGCTGCTGGCGGCTGCGGGGCGACAACAACCGGCCGATGCCTCGAAATGGCTTGAAGTTATTTATCTCATCTCCCGAGCTTCCGGCTGTTCCGGTATGGTAGAGGGCCAGATGATGGATCTGTGTTCAGAGGGAAAAATGATCACCCTGGAAGAGCTTGACTGTCTTCAGCAACTCAAGACAGGCGCTCTTATCGAGGCTTCCGTGCATGCCGGTGCTCTGCTTGGCGGAGGCAGCTTTCAACAAATAGCCGCTTTGAGCGCTTATGGCAGACATATCGGCCTTGCCTTTCAAGTGGCTGATGATATACTAAATATTGAAGGCAGCTCCGAGGTGCTTGGCAAGCCTGTGGGCAGCGATCGGGGCCGCCAAAAGGCGACCGGCCCGTCTTTGATGGGATTGGAACAGGCCAAGGCCCGCGCCGGAGAACTGCTAGACAGCGCCTTGGAACAACTTGAGATTTTTGGTAAAAAGGCAGAGCCACTTGCTGCCGTTGCACGCTATATTCTTGAAAGAAACAGATGAGTGAAGCCTCCCCGTGCTTCCGCACGGGGCTTCCCGGTAAGGAAGACAAACATTTCACTATAGCTCCCCTTGACCCCGCCCTTCCGGGCGGGGCTTGCGGGGAGCAGGCCGGTCAATCAAGTGCCTAAAGTGAGCTAAAGCGTCTGAAGTTGAAGGAATAAAACCACATGAAATATTTGGATCAAATTGATTCTCCAAAGGACCTTAAGAGCTTACACCGCTCACAATTGCCCGAGCTGGCCAGAGAGATTCGAAGGGTTATGATCGAAACCGTGTCCCGGACGGGCGGACATCTTGCCCCAAGCCTTGGTGTGGTGGAGTTGACCATAGCATTGCTGTATGTCTTCGATCCGCCGACCGACCAGATCATATGGGACGTCGGCCACCAAGCCTATGCTTATAAACTTCTGACGGGACGCAGAGATCGATTTCATACACTACGACAACACGGCGGCTTGAGCGGATTTACTCGCATGAGCGAAAGTCCTTATGATGCCTTTTCCACAGGACATGCCAGCACCTCTATCTCGGCAGGGCTTGGCATTGCATGCGGCAAATGCCTGAAAAAACATCCTGCCAAGATTGTCGCCGTGATCGGAGACGGTTCCATGAGTGGCGGGCTCGCCTATGAGGGCCTGCACCAGACCGGCGACCTTCAAAAGGACATGATCGTTGTCCTGAATGACAACGAGATGTCGATTGCGAAGAATGTAGGCTTACTGTCGTCATTCTTGAGCCGAAAGCTCTCCGGCAAGTATTTTATGGACCTCAGGCAGGAGCTAAAGAACTTCTTGAAGTCGCTGCCCAAGTTCGGCGATGATATGTATAACCTGGCCAAGCGAACCGAAGAATCTTTCAAGGCATTTATAACGCCGGGCATGCTCTTTGAAGCATTCGAGTTCAGCTATTTCGGCCCCATAAAGGGCCACAGACTCGATCACTTGATCGACACCATCCAGAATGTCAAGGAGATGCACAAGCCTGTCCTGCTTCACGTCACAACGAGAAAGGGCAAAGGCTATCTGCCTGCGGAACGAAATCCCATTTATTTTCATGGGGTTGGATCTTTTGAGATCGCAACGGGGAACGGCATTTCCGCCAAGAAAAGGCCCCCCACTTACACCGAGACCTTTGGGAAAACCTTGCTGGCGCTGGCCCGCGAAAACGAAAAAATAGTCGCAGTGACGGCGGCCATGCCTGAGGGAACCGGACTTCATGCCTTTTCCGAGGCATTTCCGGAACGTTTTTTTGATGTAGGCATTGCCGAGCAGCATGCCGTAACCTTTGCTGCCGGAATGGCCACAGAGGGATTTCGTCCGGTGGTGGCCATCTATTCCACCTTTTTGCAACGAGCCTATGATCAGATCGTTCACGATGTGTGCCTTGAGATGCATCCGGTGGTCTTTGCCATAGACCGTGGAGGGATAGTGGGCGAAGACGGCCCCACGCATCACGGCCTGTTTGATCTCGCTTATCTGCGTAGTTTGCCCAACATGGTGGTAATGGCGCCAAAGGATGAAAACGAGTTGCGACACATGATAAAGACCGCTTTTGAACACCCTGGTCCCATTGCCTTCAGGTACCCTAGAGGAGCCGGCGTGGGGGTCCCCCTGGAGGACGAAGTTTGCCCACTGCCCATAGGCAAGGCAGAGGTGCTGGCCGAGGGGACCGACGTTGCGATCCTGGCGATCGGGGCAACAGTCACGGCGGCGCTTGATGCCAAAAAGCAACTTGAAGCGGACGATATTTCAGCGGCGGTGGTCAACTGCCGCTTTGTAAAACCCCTTGATACGGAACTGATTGTATCGCTGGCGGGGAAGATCCCAAACATCGTGACCGTCGAGGAAAATGTCATTCATGGCGGCTTTGGCAGTGCGGTCCTTGAGTGCCTGGCAGATGAACAAATTGCCGGAAACCGTATATTGCGGCTCGGCATCTCCGACACCTTTGTGGAACATGGCTCACAAAAGGTCTTGCGCAAAAAGTACGGCATTGATAAGGCCGGAATCGTTAGGGCGGTAAGCAATATGGTAAAGCGCGGGTCGACCCATCCAATTTTGAGCGATCAGCAAGCAGCGGTCAGCTTTCAGTAAAAACAAAGGTAAACGTTCACGGGTTCAGAGGTTCAGGGTTCAGAGGTTCAGGGTTCACCCAAAATCTGAACCGTCCCGCCTGCCTCGCAAGCTTGGCGAGCGGGCAGGTGATCCGTAACTTCTGAATGAAGAAGCCATGAAAATAGATCGATTTGAGGTTTCATCAAGTATTTGCTGGCCTACAAGCAAGGTCAACGAAAGAAAGGTAACCCTGAACGGTGAACCTTGAACCTGTGAACGCATACAAACAAAGAAAGCTGAAGGCAAGAGAAAGGGACGTGAAAGTCGGAAGGCGACGTTTGGACGTGCTATTGGTTGAAAGACGCCTTGTTCAAAGCCGCCAGCGAGCACTCGCACTGATCATGGCCGGAGAGGTTTTGGTCAACGGTCAAAGGCTGATGAAGGCAGGGACCTTGGTCCCCGAAGATGCCGTCATTCGAATCACAGGCAGAGATCTCCCATATGTCAGCCGGGGCGGTCTCAAACTGGAAGCAGCCCTTCGCGCATTTGAAATTGATGTTGCCGGATTTGCCTGCCTCGATGTGGGTGCTTCTACAGGGGGATTTACCGACTGCCTGCTCAAACACGGCGCAAGATGCGTCACAGCAGTGGATGTGGGCTACGGCCAGCTCGACTGGAAACTGCGCACCGATCCGCGTGTCAAGGTTATGGAAAGGATCAATATCCGCCATCTTGACACAGGTGCGTTCCACGAGGCCGTGGACCTGGCTTGTATCGATGTCTCGTTTATCTCGCTCAACATGGTGGTTCCTGCTGTTTTAAAATTCCTGAAGCGGCCCGGCCGCATCATCTGCTTGATCAAGCCCCAGTTTGAGGTGGGGAAAGGATTGGTGGGAAAGGGAGGCGTGGTTCGTGATCCGGCCTTGCATCAGCAGGTCATTGAAGACCTTGCCCGGGCATTCAGTGATCTGGGGCTCCGGCAACTGGGAATCATCCCCTCCCCTATTCTCGGACCCAAGGGCAACAAGGAGTTCTTGGCCTATTTGGAAGCCAAGTAACGAACACTATGCCCGTTTATGAATACACAGCCCTTGAGAAGTCCGGGAAGAGCGTAAACGGCATTATCGATGCCGACAGCCCGGTGGCGGCCCGCCAGAAGCTGAGAGGCTCAGGGATATTCCCTGTGGATGTAAAAGAGGCCTCCTCTGTTTCCGCGCCCGCAGGTCTTCCTTCCGGCCCCAGGTCGGCATCCGGTCTTTTCAAGCGGGTCAAGCCGCTGGAGGTTTCCGTCATGACGCGGCAACTGTCCACATTGTTGGGAGCCGGCGTCCCCCTGGTTGCGGCCCTGGATACCCTGATATCACAGATTGCCAACCCGCTGCTGAAAAAAAATATGGCTCAGATCAAGGACTCCGTTAACGAGGGGAACAGCCTGGCCTTTTCTCTATCACGACATCCCAGAGTATTTTCGACCATCTATATCAATATGGTCCGGGCCGGTGAGGCTTCCGGGTCTCTTGATGTGGTACTGGATCGTCTGGCGGAATACGGCGAACACCAACAGGCCCTGAGAGGACGCATAAATGCGGGCCTGGCTTACCCGGTCTTTATGTTCTTTATAGGAAGCCTGGTCCTGTTTTTCCTGATTACATTTATCGTACCAAATATTACCCAGATCTTCAGCGAGATGCATCACACACTGCCTCTGCCCACTTTAACACTGATGGCCTTTAGCAATTTTCTTAAATCATTCTGGTGGGTTGTCGTGCTATTTGGTGCGGGCGTCGTTATTGCGGTCAAACAGTTCATAAAAACATCAAGGGGGCATTATATCTGGGATAGCATCAAGCTGCAGGCTCCTGTTCTTGGGGGCATCAACCAAAAAATGGCCCTGGCTCGATTTGCAAGGACGCTGGGCACCCTGCTTCAAAACGGCGTCCCTTTATTGTCTGCTCTTGAGATCGTCAGAAATATCGTTAACAATGTGTTAATCGCCGAAATCATTGACAATGCCGTCGATGAGATTGAAGCAGGCAAAAGCCTTGCCGCCCCCTTTGCCCAAACCATGTGGTTTCCCTCCATTGCGGTGCAGATGATATCCGTGGGTGAGCAGAGCGGGGAACTTGAGACGATGCTCAACAAGATCGCAGACACCTATGAGAGGGAGGTGGAATCTCTTATCGTGGCCATGACCTCCATGCTCGAGCCGGTTATGATCTTAGTTATGGGCTTGATCGTGGGATTTATCGTTGTCTCCATATTACTGCCTATATTTGAGATGAATCAGATGATAAAATAGCTTCTTTTCGTGAAGCTATTTTATGTAACGTGGCTACGCTACTTTAAACAGAAAAGGAGCCAGTAATGCTATGAAAAAGGTAAGTTCGCTTTTTAGAGCGGCGAAGCCGCGATTTATAAAATTTTGGACAAATCGTCCGAAATTTTATTCAGGTTTTACACTGATCGAACTAATGGTGGTTATTGTGATCCTCGGCATCCTGGCAGGGCTCATCATCCCAAGGATCATGGGAAGGCCGGAAGAGGCCAGGCGCATGAAGGCGAGGGTCCAGATCGAAAGCATTGATACGGCCCTGAAACTGTACAAGCTCGACAACGGAACCTACCCCTCTACCGAGCAGGGGCTTGATGCCCTGGTTGAACCCCCTTCGGTGGGTGAGCTTCCCAGGGCCTGGCGCGATGGAGGGTACATGGAGAAGAGTAAAGTGCCGAAGGACCCTTGGGACAATGAATATGTGTACCTCTCACCCGGGCTGAACGACGACTTTGACCTCATCTCATACGGCGCCGACGGACAACCGGGTGGTGAGGATGAATATGCGGATGTTAACAACTGGGAGCTGGAGTAGTGTCCATCCATAAACGGCATCTTTTGTCCCGATACTGCGTTCTCCGCAGGTTTCTATCCTCAGCGTAGCGCTGCTACGCCTGCGGTAGAAACCTTTGTGCGGCCTTGTCTGGGGACAAAACCTACCATTTATGGTTGGACACTGGGTAGTTCGTAAAACTCGATGAATCCAATAAACCGCACAAAAGGCTACACTCTCATTGAACTGACAGTTGTCGTCTTCTTGATTGGTATCATGCTTGCCCTGAGCGTCCCGCGATTTCGGTATGGGCTGTTTTCCGATACCTTAAAGGTCGCTACCCGCCGTATGATCGGCACCGTAAAGAGCTTGAGAAACAAGGCGGTTCAAGACCAAAAGGCTTACAGGCTTCATTTTGACCTGGAATCGGAACGCCTCTGGATAGAGTGGAACCAAATGACGAATGAGGAACAGGCAGTGGCTCGTGGAAAAGCCTCCGGGTTGCGTGGGGGCATTCGTATCCTGGATGTTTGCCGCACGGGTAAAGGCAAAAGCGATGTCGGTGAAACCGCAATTCACTTTACCAAGAAGGGCTACGTCGAACAAGCGGTGATCCATCTTGGCAGCGATGACGGCAGAGCGCACACCATAGAATTAAGCCCTTTCCTTGGTACAATCAAGACATACGATAAGTATGTGGAGATTGAAACAATTTTGTAAGTGCCTAAAGTGTCTAAAGTGCCTAAAGTGATCTAAAGTTGTGGAACTTGCCTTCGGCAAGGACAATTATAAAATGAAAAAGGTACCTTAATTTTAGGCATTTTAGCTCTCTTACCAATGACCAACGACCAACGACCAGTGACCAATGACAAATGACCAAGATTCCGGCTTCACTCTCCTGGAAGTCATGATTGCCATGGCCATCATTGCCATCGCCCTGGTGGCGGCCCTTGGGTCCCAGTCCCAAGGCGTATCTCTGGCCAATGAAGCCAAGTTCACATCAACGGTCGTTTTTCTGGCCCAGAGCAAGATGGCGGAAATCGAACTGAAAGACCCAGAGGACCCGATCTCTGATGATGCAGGTGATTTCGGTGAAGATTTCCCCGGCTACCGGTGGGAAATGGGGGTGAGCGACCCTGCATTCGAGGGATTCGAAAAGGTATCGGACCATATTAAGAAGATTGATTTATCGGTGTACCGGGCTGAGGGTGATAGATACCAATATCGTCTGAGCTTTTGTCGGTTTGCGCCGGAAACCAAGTAGCCAGGAATCGTGAATCGGAACGGTTTTACCTTACTGGAAATCTTGATTGCCACGTTCATCCTTGCCGTTGTCCTTTCCACAATCTACGCCTCTTATACAGGAACCTTCCGCATTGTGAATCAAACCGAATCCGAGGCTGAAATTTACCGAATGGCCTGCATCACTTTTGAAAGGATCATTGAAGACCTGGAATCGGTGTACGCGCCTCAACCACCCGGAACCTCCCCTGGACAAGATGTGGAGCCGCCATTCAAATGGGACCCGGATGAGATTCAAGGCAACCGTGCCGACACATTACACTTTTTCTCCAGAGCACACCTTGGTTTCGGCGAGGAAGAGCAACCTCGGGGCACAACCAAAATAGACTACTACGTGGAAGAAGGCGACCAGGGAGAAGGCCTGGTTCTTTATCGAAGAGACAGGCCGCGTTCGGAGGATCTATCCGGGGAAGGCGGCGCCGGACTGCCTCTATGCAAAAGGTTGGTGTCTGTCGATTTTACCTGTTACAATGCCGAAGGAGAGGAGTGGAAGCGTTCATCCAAGGAAGAGATACCTGGAATCGTTTCCATCTCACTTGAATTTGTAAACCCGTTGGATCCTGAGGCTCCGGTCAAGTTTTTTACCAGCGTGGCACTGCCAATGAGCCAGCACGAGTAATTAGTGTCTGAACGAAAACCCTTAATTGCGAGCTGTCATTGCGAGGAGTGAGGAACGAACGACGACGCAATCTCTTTGTTTTCAGGAGATTGCGTCGGTCGTGCCTCCCTCGCAATGACCTGTCTGCCGAACAGGCAGGCAGGGAAACTGTGATTCAGAGGGTTTTCGTTCAAGCACTAATTATGAGAAAGTTTCTCCGAAACAGTCGCGGCGTGGCATTGATCCTGACGATCATGATCGTTGGCCTGATTGTTGCTTTGACAATCCAGTTCAATAGGGACATGCGCGCCCATGTCGTATCAACTGGGAATATCGGCCACGGCCTCAAGGCCCTATATGCTGCAAAATCAGGGACTTCCTGTGGTCTTGGCATGTTGATGGAAGATTCGCAAGAAGTGGACACGCTGTCCGATTTGTGGGCTGTTGATGATAATCTTGCCGGCATCTCTGCCGGTTCGCAGGCACTCTTTCCCGGTGGCCGATTTAAATTGAAAATCGAAGATCTGTCGGGCAAAATCCAGATTAACAGTTTGGTGAATAAAGATGGAAACTACGATATTGAACAACAGGACGTATTGACACGATTCTTGAGCCTCAAGGAATTCGGCCTCGAGACGGAGGAAGCCGACGACATCGTTGCCGCCATCAAGGACTGGATAGACACAGACGGTGACGTCACCTCATTTGGTGCAGAGGATGATTACTATCGCTCCCTGGAAAGACCATACCACTGCAAGAACGGACAGTTGGATTCTCCTGAAGAATTGCTCCTTGTCAAGGGGATCACGCGGGAACTCTTTTACGGAACAGAGGGGCGGCCCGGCATCTCAGCATACATCAGCGTTTTTGGGGATGGAAAGATCAACATCAATACAGCAGATATCATGGTGCTAAAGTCTCTCCATGATGAGATGAATGTTATGGCCGATCTGGTGGTAGAGGAGCGCAACAAAGACACAACGGACCTTTCGGGACAATGGTTCACGACTTTCATTACAGACCCAATGCAATACGTTGTGCTGAAAAGCAGATACTTTCGCATAACATCTGACGGTTACACGGGAAAAATAATGAGACGGGCCGTGGCCGTTGTCGAGCGGAAGAAGGAGGACTTTCAGACCCTATCCTGGAAAATCGAGTAATCATGCCGGAAAAGATTCTAGGACTCGACATAGGAGAAAGCTCTGTCAAGGCTGTTCAGGTCACGGGAGGTCTGAAGAGATATCATATGACCGCCTGTGCTCTCGTTGAGATTGATCAGGACAAGGGGGTAGAGGATGCCCTAAAGGCGCTCTTTGAAAAGATTCCTTTTGACGCAGGGACATGCATTGCATCATTTGCAGCCGATCTCGTCTCCTATCGCAATCTTAGTATGCCCTTCAGAGACAACAAGAAAATCGGGCAAACCATTGCTTACGAACTTGAACCGATGCTTCCGTTTTCAGCAGATGAGTTGACGACCGATTATATTGTAACCGGGCGTTCCGAGGAGACCAAGATACTGGCTGCCTCGGTCCGGCAGGAGGCACTCAAGCAGTATTTGGATAGTCTCGCAGCCCACAATATCGATCCGGACGTGGTGGATATCAGTGGCGTTCCAACAGCGATTCAAATCGTCAAACAGGAAGGCGGGCCGGCGGATGCTCTCCACATCGATATGGGCTTAGGGACAACTGCGGTCGTTCTGTTCATAAGGCATACGCTCGTCTTGGTTCGCT
>JABXJW010000036.1:0-3337 GCA_013375395.1 Desulfobacterales bacterium | reverse complement strand
TCATTTCGGCGGCAGGCTCTTAACGGAGGCCGTTGCCAAATCAAAGAAAGTGGGCCTCGACGAGGCGGAGCAACTGAAACGTGGGGGGGACGCAGACGGACTCAGAGAAGCTGTGCAGCCGGTGGTCCGGTCCTTTTGCCAAGAGATTCAAAATACGCTTCATGCCTTTCGGTGTGAGGTGATGAAAGATGCCAATCCTGAAAAGGTCTATTTGGCCGGAGGGGGGGCGCTATGCCCGGCAATAGCAAGCATGCTGGAAGATTTCTTGGGTTTGCCGGTAGATTCGATTGATCTGGCGCAACACAGTGGTGTGGATATGGAAGAAGATGCCTCCGGTGACTGGAATCCACTGTTGATGAACTCAGCCCTCGCCCTTGCCCTTCGAGACACCAAAGACAAGGGCAGCTTTAACTTCAGGCAAGGCGAATTCAAGAAAAAGAAGGGAAATGATCAATTCAAGCAGGAGATAAAAAGAATTGCCGCCTATGTGGCTGTCGTCATTTTGGCGCTTGCAGCCAATGTCTCCGTCGACTATTACGTCATGCAAAAGCGTCACAATGATGCGCAACGAGAAATCACCTCGATTTTCAAGAAGACGTTTCCGGAGGCACGACGCATTGTAGATCCGGTGCACCAGATGAAGGTGAAGATAAAAGAGGCCAAAGAATCCATGATCTTGCCCGGTGAATCCAATATCAAGGGAGGGGGGCTGGATGTTTTGAGGGACACCACCTTGAGCATCCCGGAAACAGCAGATGTTGATGTTTCCAGTCTGATCATTGATGAAGATCGTGTTCGCCTCAAGGGTCATACCGATACATTCAATACCGTGGATGGGATCAAGAACGGTCTGGAGAAGTCGAGTTGTTTTGAGTCCGTGGCCATTGCTTCTGCCCAGCTTGACCACACGGGCAATAGGGTTCGGTTTGACCTGGTGATGGAGCGAAAGTGATAAGGATAAACATAAAACTTGCTCGACGTGAAAAAATTGTCGTGTCCGCCGGCGCCTGCTTTGTCGGATTCTTTGTATTGCTGTATGTTGTCATTTTTCCATTCTTTTCAAGTAGGGCAAAGTTACGTCGCGGCATTGAGGGCAACCAGGAGCAACTGAAAGAGGTTATGCACCTGAGTGCCGAGTATCAGGCCCTTCAGAAAAACTCCGGAGGCATGCGAAAGGCCATTACCGGCAGGAAAAAAGACTTTACTCTCTTTTCACTCCTTGAAAAGCTGGCAGGGCAAGCCGGCGTCAAGGACCGTATCAAGTATATGAGGCCTTCTAGATCGCAGGGCAAGGGCCGGTATGAGATCTCAACGGTTGAGATGCAGCTTGAGGGGATTACCATGCAGCAGTTGTTTGACTATCTCTATAGGATCGAAGCCCCGAAAAACATCGTAAGGATCAAAAGAATCTCCATCAAGAAACACAAGGAAAAGTCAGGGTATGTGGATGCTACGTTGCGGGTCTTAACTTTTGAAACAGTTTGAACAATAATGGTCCTATGAAAAAGTACAAGAGGCTGCTTGGATACATCCTGTTTGCTGCGATACTGACCGCGGTTCTTCTGTACTGGCGTTTCCCCTCTGAGGCAGTTCGCCAGTATTTGCAGGCGGCGGCAGGCAGGTTTGACCCGCACTTGGCGGTAACGGTTCATGACGTACGGCCGGTCTTGCCTTTTGGACTGGAGATAAGCAAGGCCGAACTGGGTTTGAAGGAAAGACCGGGACTTTCCCTTTTCAAGGCCGACAGTTTCGTGGTAATGCCGAGTTTGAGAGTCCTGGTGCTGGGAAGACCGGCCTTTCGCTTTGATTGCAAGGCATACGGAGGAGAGATTCAAGGTGTCATTTCATTCAAAAAATACAGCCTTGAAGGGCCTTTTGACACAGAGATACAGGTAAACAGCGTTCGGCTTGGCCGGCATCTTTCTTTAAAGGAATTGTTCAAAAGGGAGATGACAGGCGAAATTAATGCTACAGTGAACTATACCTGCAGCAAAGGCAACTTTCTCCTGGGGGGCGGAAGCGGAGATATTTCGGTTTCAAACGGGAGCATCAGGTTTGCACAGCCTTTTTTGAATATGGAGTCTTTCGATTTTGAGCGCCTGGATGCAAAGATAGTGCTTGAAGAGCAAAGGATTTCCCTTGATAGTTTTGATTTTAAGGGCAAACAAATGGAAGGAAAGGTATCCGGGACCATCCATTTGAGCCCGAATTTTGAAAGTTTTGCAAGAAGTAATTTGAACTTGACGGTCGCGGCCAAGGCCTTTCCCTCTCTGTTCAAGGAGATGGGCGGTCTTCTTGATGTCACAAGGTTCCTCGGGCAGGGGTCGAAGGACGGGAGTTTCACCATCACTATTCGCGGAACCGTTGCTCAGCCCAGGATCAGCTTTGGCTAGGAGAATCGATTCGTGCTGCTAAGTCGATATTACACGCTGGTCAATCTCGTGGCCTTGACTGTATTGATTTACTGTGGTGTGGATATCTTTTACACCCTCGCTGGTTCCAAGCTGACAAAGGTCAAAACAGAGGGGGTGTCAACTGAAAATTTCCGGGAGACAACCACGGTGCAGAGGCAGCCATTCAGCCACTACCGGGAGGCTATAAACAGGGGCTTGTTTGGGACTGTAAAGGAGCCCCTTGATAAGTCCCGTGAACTTGATGTCAAAGCTCTCGAACCTACGGCCTTGAAGATAGCCCTCCTTGGGACAGTGAGCGGCGATCCTCAAAACGCCGCAGCCATTATTAAGGAAATCAACAAGAAAACGCAATCTCTCTACAGAGAAGGCGACACGATTCAAAATGCCACGATAATAAAGATCCTCAGAGGCAAGGTGATCCTGCGGATTGGAAGCAAGAATCAGATCCTAACCATGGAAGAAGGTCGAACATCATCAAGACAGACACGACAGACACGGCGGCCAGGCGACCAACTGACACAACCCGGGACAACCATATCTCTTGATCGTTCCATGGTGTCAAAAACACTCCAGAACATCAGCGAACTGATATCTCAGGTGCGAATACGACCGCATTTCAGTGGCGGCAAAGCGGACGGCCTTATGCTTAGCCAAATCAGGTCGAACAGCCTTTTTACAAAGATGGGCATCCGGAACGGCGATATCGTGCAAAGGGTCAATGGAAAGATGATTACGAGCCCCGATGATATTATTGGGTTCTACAAAGAACTGAACACCGGTTCCAAAGTATCCATGGAAATCAAAAGGCGGGGTAAGAACAAGATTATTTCTTACACCTTCAAGTAAGATGGTCTCGTAAAAAGTCCAAATTAGACGGCAAAGTAAAAAGCTCCAAATTCAAGGCGCGCAAATCCTGAGGAATG
>JABXJW010000276.1 GCA_013375395.1 Desulfobacterales bacterium | reverse complement strand
ACAATAGTAGTCATAAGCGATTAATGCCGTTGACATCAATCACTACATCCTGCTAAACTACTAGCGTAGTGAAAATCAAAGCTGAAGTACTGCAAAAAGGTAGGGTGGTTCCCGTAATTGAGGCCGCCAATGACATCGGTGTGCATTTCACCACTCTCTATCGCTGGGTTCAAGCTGGTAAGATTGTCTTCGTCAGTTTTGGAGATACCATATTCATCCCGGTGATAGAGGTTGAAAGGATAAAGAGAGAAAGAAATGAACAAGCCGCCGAGGCTTAATTCGGCGGCCAGAAAAGGGGCCAGAGGCTGAGTGACCTCATCACCTTTATGTATGTCATTCTATCACAGCCTCAGGCCTTTAAGCAAGGTTTATAGCCAGTGAGGGGGTGAGCTATGAATTTGGTAAGGGTTAGGGCTGAATTAGAGGGTCTATCTGAAGCACAGCTAAGGATGTTGGTAGTGCTGTCCTTCAAGCGGCTACCTGAGAATAGGCGAAATTTGCTGCTAAAGCTGGCGGATCAAATGAGGCTGGTCAATAAGCTTTGATAAAAAGGGGGTGAGCTATGGCTCTTATAGACAAGTATGTGGGTAAGGTACTTCATATAGCTCTTATTAACAAGTATGTAGGTGGGAAGTCTAAAGGCAAGAAGCCTAAAAAGAGTGGGTAAGGTAATATGCCAAGTGTTATTAGGCTAAACAAAGATGACCTGCTTCTACTGATACAGAATATAAGGAAAAACGAGCTCGACAATCTCATGGCTACTGTTGAGGGGCTATCAAATGACCAACTGAGACAGGTGATTCGGTTCGCTGAGTTCCTGGCTGAAGAAAAGGATAAGGACCAGATATGAAGCGAAACCCTGAGGGCACAAGACTTTTAATGAGGTGGTGGGCCCTGCCGGGGGAAACCAGGGAGCTGAGTAAGGAAGTGGTATTAACCATATGACAGGTTCACTCTTAGCTATTCGCATTATCTTAGGTAGTATTTTCCTCATATCAGCGATTGGAAAGCTGGTAGCGCCTCGTTTGTTTGTTAACAATGTAGTCAAGTACCGTGTGCTTCCTGTGCCCTTGGCTAAAGCCTATGGCTGGGTCCTTCCCTTCTTAGAGCTAGGTGCTGCACTTATACTTCTATCGGGTTGGCAAGCCCAATGGGGTGCACTTGTAATAATCTTGATGGCAACCTCCTTCTTTATTGCGGTAGCTATTGTTACGGCACGTCACCAAAACCTTTCCTGTGGTTGCTTCGGTCTGCTATATCGTGAGAGGGTGGGTTGGCCGACATTAGTGCGGGATGCAATTCTAGTAGCAATGGGAATATTTGTTTTTATGGTGGATGACGGAACACTTACTATCTCGAAATTAATCTCTGACGGTGCATCCTTCAGCTCAATACTTGCGCTGACGTTTATTGGATTAGCCTTTATTATCAGCTTGGGCCTAGCAGTACTTTCTGTTAAGCCAGACCTGCTAAGAAGAAGGGCTAGGAACTCATGATAGGGTAAAGCCATACCAAGGTTCGTTGTTGACAGTAAGACATCTTAATAGGAAAGGAGGTGAATACTCGAATATTTTTGAGGGATTTTAGCTAAATAACAAATCGTTGTCCATTAAAGGAGGGCAATATGTTAGGGCGAAAGAAAGCAGAGATCTCCAAGGCAGGTGTTGATAAAAAGGTGCAATCAACATCAACCTTCAAAATACCAATCACCAGACGTAGCTTCATAAGGGGAACATTGTTAGCCAGTACTGCTACTGTATTATCTCACTTCATGCCACCTCTACCAAAGCCTATTTCAATACTAGGAACCAAACGAGTATATGCAGCACTCCCTCCATATTGCTATGGGATGTCATACTGCCCAGGGCCGTATGTATGTTCATGTCCGGGGTGGGTTGCCTGCTGGATGGGCTGTGCCGACCTTTGCTATCCATGGGGTGACGGCTGCTATGATTTTTACACATTTAAACCCTTATTTGTTTGGGAGTCGGAGGAGTATGAGCCGGGGGTGTGCTGCTGCGATGTTGGTCCGGGGATTATTTGCGGAACGTTCATGGATTATGGGAGCTGCAATCATCTGTTTTGTCGCCGCAACGACTGTTTCGTTTGGGATATATGTGGGTGGTAGCTAGTGTTGAGTCTGATTTAGCAGTCTTGGCAAAGTTCTTATTATTGGAGATAAGGAGGGTAAAATGGAAGTGCAATCGGAGATAGTAACTCCTGTCGATAGAATGGAATTACTAACAGAACCCAAGAAGGAAAAAGAGCAGATGCAACCAGATTGTGAGCCCTATAAAAAAACCTTTGACGAATTGAAAGTGATTTTGGGAGAGGTATTTGTCCCTAAGCATATCCCTAAGGGGTTTAAATTGTCGTCTAGCAGGATCTTCCCTGGTTCGCAGAAGATGTGTCAGTCTCTTTACCTTAGAAAGGATGGTACGGGTGTAATCGCTATATTACAGGTGTCTGGTCAATCTGAGATTAAAGTACCACCAGGTCAATACAAGACCGTCTCAGTTGGTCCATCACAGGCGACTATTGTTAATGGAACGTGGGTTCGACGTTTGATGGATGTGAAAGAGAGTGGGCCAGTTTCTTTGCAATGGGATCCCCGTAGACCGCGAACTTTATATATGCGTCGAGATAAATGGATAGTCGCTATTATTGCTTTCTTTGTAAATAAAGACTTAAGCATTAGTGATAGCGAACTCATTAATATCGGAGAATCCCTTGAAGCCTATAAGAAAATTAAAGTCAAGCGAGGGCAAAGGAACTTGTAGGTTATGAAAAGATTGGTCGTCAGTATATGGCTAGTTTCTCTCATTGTTGCTAGTTGTGGTACACAAGCACCTTTAGAACCCTCTGCCGAAATCGTGGGAGAGTGGAAATCCGAAGAGGTTATTTCAGGGGGTACCGCAGGAGAGATTGATGGTGAAAGGTATCTTTTCTTAGCAACCATCCAAGGCACCGCCGTGCCTTATGACGTAATGCTACGGGTGTTGGATGTTCAAGATCCGACGGCCCCAGTAGAAGTAGGTTTTTTGGCAGCACCTATAGATACATTAATGCCAACGCTTAGTCTTAGCCTCTCCGGGACGGTACTCTATGCGCTACTTGGGGGACAGGCGGGTGGACTATGGGTCGTGGATGTTTCCGACCCGACTTCACCGCGAGAGATAACACTACTGTCTACAGAGGATAGCATGGCTTTAGAGTTGGCTTTGTCAGGTAATTATGCCTGCATTGCCACTTTTCCAGCGGGGAATTTCTTAATCATCGATATTTCCGACTCTGCACACCCTCAGCAGGTAGGGGACCTAGAACTTTCGGGCGAGCGTCTAGAAGTTTCTGGCCAACGTATAGAATATGCGGGCTCCCTGCTCTATGTTGTCGATAGAGACGGCTTGGTCGTCATTGACGTTTCATCGCCATCCTCCCCGCAAGAAGTTGGCTTTTATGCTAACCCAGATTGGGTAGGAGAGCCAACAGAAATTGGATCCTCGGGGCCAATGAATCTGCTCGCTCCCCCTGGCAGTTTCCTCGATGTGGCGGCCTCAGGACAATATGCCTTCATAGCCTCTAGTAACTCCGGGCTAAGAGTACTTGATGTATCAAATCCAGCATCACCAAGGGAGGTGGCGCAACTGGATACCTCGGGGAGTGCTATACGCGTACTCGTTTCCGATAACCTTGTGTACCTATTGGAAGTGAGTTCATCCAATGAATCAATTTCGTATGCTGTACGAATAATAGATATCTCTGAGCTTGATAATCTCAGGATAGTAGATTCCGTGGAAGAAATCACAATGATACCAGGCTATTTGTCTCTTGTTGAAATGGGCAACTACATTTATTTCCTTAACCTTGATACTGTGCTGGTAATCAACGTTTACGCTTCCAATGGCAACAAGGGCTAAACTTGAGGAACTGGATCTCAAAGACGTGGCTGACGGGCTGGAAAGCATAGGTAAGTTACCTTAGTAAATACCAAAGGAAAGACGGGTTAAAGACATAAGTTACGTGGCGGGCTCTGCCAGGGGGAAACCAGCAGTTGGGAGCGTGCCAGAGTATAGGAGTAACCCATTAAAAACGAGCGAAAGGAGAAATCACAGTGGAAGAATTAGAGAGACCACAAATCTATGCTGAAAAGGGCGATTTGGCTTACTGGGCTGATACTGCACTCAATATAGAGAAGGCAAGAGTAGCCCCACAAGTGCGTCTTGCCCATCTTGCCAAGACTGGCAGGACTAGCCCGGACACCGAGAAGTTCTTGGAATTGGTTAGGAAGGCTGAAGCCTTTGCTGACGAACGCCTAGCAACTCTCATAATTGACCATCCGACCTGGCCATGGGCAAGCAGGATACTCGGTATTGGCAGGGAGAACTATCCCAAGGTAGTTGGGCTTATAGAAAAATTTGGCCGGTATTATGATATTGGTAGCCCGATGATTCCCTCCTATGTAAACAGGAACCCTCAGCACTACTTAAAAGTGGAGGCAGACAAGGTGGTGGAAAAGGAGGGTATATGGGTTGAGGGTATTGAGCGACTAGCCACACCTTCAAA
>JABXJW010000275.1 GCA_013375395.1 Desulfobacterales bacterium | reverse complement strand
ATAACACTAAACAGATACCATCCAGTAAATGAGACTATTAGCCCTTTAACCTGTTATCTTATTTATGCGTGAGCCCTAAGGCCCGCCTTGGCGCGACACAAACGAAATGGTCTATGGACTACAGAAGCCCGGTCTGGGCCAGGGTTTGAAGTGCCTAAAGCGAGCTAAAGCTTTCTTGTCTTGAAGCGGCTTTTGCGTTCTCGCTTGGGTGGGCGACGCGACGGGCCTTTCTTTTTTGTGGTGGGTGTCCAGCCTGGGTGCTCCTCCTCGCTGATGCCGGGCAGGGTTAGATCCGCCAGGGTAGCCGTTTTCATCTTGTTTTCAAACTCAAGGGAGCCTATTGTAGCTGCTCCGTGTTCTGCAGCAAAATCGGCAATCTCTTTGTCGGAAGTCACCACTACAGCCCGCTCCCGTTCCCGGCTTACCAATCGCTTAATCACGCTGTCTGCCGATTCATTCGGGCGGGAAAAGACGACATAGATCCCTTTCCTGCGTTCCCTGGCTGCCATGCCGTTGCCGGCATCCGCACCATCAAAGACGACCGTAATGGGATGATGTTTGACTTTCCTGTATAATGCAAGTCGCTCGATAAGTGTCTCGCGGCCGTCTTGCAGGCTCTGGCGTTCAAAGAGGCCCAAGCTCTTGGACTGGTGGATCAGGTTGTAGCCGTCTATAACGATATGAAGGGACATGGCAGGTTGTCACGAGGCCTTCAGGCGGGCAACGAGCCGCTCGAGGTCGTCATTGCCATAAAACTCAATCTCAAGCCTTCCCTTTTTGCCTCGCCGGGCAATGCGCACCTTGGTGCCGAGATGTCGGCTCAGATCATCTGCCATGCTCTCCAAATAGACATACTCAGATGAGGCAGGCTTTGGTTTCGAGACCTTACTTTTGCCTTCCTTGAGTTTCTTTATCAGGGCTTCGGCGGCCCGCACCGAAAGATCCTCCGAAACGACACGGCGCCAGGCTATTTTCTGTTGAGCGGGGTTGTCGACCCCCAGCAGCGCCCTTGCATGGCCCATACTTAAGGTATTGTTGACTACGTCGGCCTGGATCGGTTTAGGGAGATTGCGGAGCCTCAAGAAATTTGCCACAGTGGAGCGATCCTGGCCGACACGTTTTGCCACCTTTTCCTGATTAAGGCTAAATTCTTTCATAAGGCGGTAATAAGCCTCTGCCTTCTCCAGAGGGTTCAGGTCTTCACGGTGAATATTTTCAACCAGGGCAATCTCGAGCATTTCCGCAGCAGAGACATCCTTGACGACCACCGGGACCTGCTTGAGTCCGGCCATGCGGGCCGATCGCCACCGCCGCTCCCCCACGATCAATTCATAGCCTGCCGAAGCTGTTCGGACCACAAGGGGCTGGATGACCCCTTTGTCTTTAATGGAATTTGCCAGGCTCTTCAGCTCCTGCTCGGTGAAGTCTTGCCTGGGTTGATAGGGATTGGGTTGTATTGCGTCAATATCACAATAAAAAAAAGCTCTTGGCTCCAGGTCAGTTCTTTCTACGTCAGCTATGAGGGCATCGAGCCCTCGGCCTAACGCCCGTTTTTTAGGCATGACGTTTCCTCCCGTCATTCATGATTTCTTTGGCCAGTTCCAGATAGCTTCGAGCCCCCTGGGATGTAATATCGTAAAGGATTATGGGCTTTCCGAAGCTCGGGGCCTCTCCCAGTTTAACGTTTCTCGGGATCCGAGTCTTAAAAACCAGATTATCGAAGAATTTTTCAGCGTCTTCTGCAACCTGATACGAGAGGTTGTTTCGTTTGTCGAACATGGTCAGAAGTACTCCCTCAATGGTAAGTCCGGGGTTCAGTCTCTTGATGCGCTTGAAGGTGTACAGAAGCTGGCCGATGCCCTCCAAGGCATAAAATTCGCACTGTAGTGGAATCAATAATGAATGGGCCGCGCTCAGGGCGTTGATCGTAAGAAGACTCAGGGAGGGGGGACAATCGAGGAGTATATAATCATAATCGTCGGCAATGGGCCTTAGGAGTTCCTTGAGGATCGTTTCGCGATTTTCCTCTGAAATCAGCTCCACCTCAGCGCCAAAGAGGTCTATAGATGCCGGTAGGAGCTTTAGAAAGGCCATCACTGTGTCAATGATAAGGTTTTGCACCGGCTCTTTTTGAATCAAACCGTGATACAGGTTCTTGGAAAGCTCGCTCTTGTTTATGCCCACGCCGGTGGTTGCGTTTCCCTGCGGGTCACAGTCCACAAGCAAGGTTTTACGCTCGGCTACCGCCAAGGCGGTAGCAAGGTTCACCGCTGTGGTGGTCTTGCCCACCCCTCCCTTTTGATTGGCAATGCAGATGATACGACTCACGGCAATCTTGTCCCGATCCGGTTTCGTTCAAGTTGGGCCATCATTCTTGTTTATGGCCGCACAAAATGTTTTTTACCATAAGTGTCTACTTTTGGAAAGCATTAACGCCGTTATGGGTTAAGTAGACGCCGCGGGCTTCCTGCAACTTCTGGAAATCATAAGTCTTTTTGTGGCATCCCTTCTGCGCCGCATGCATGCAATGATGGACACGAAGTGCAATGTTTTGGCGCAACCTACCCTCATAAAGGACTAGTGGGCAGGAGAAGAGGAACCACGTTTTGCTTGAATAATCCATGTTCAATCATTATCATTAATAAAATGAGGAGTCTGAGTTCGACACTTTTCGCAAAACAACGTATGGCAAGCATGCGCCTCACAAAAGTAATCGCTTTGCCCATCATTATCATCGCTTTTCTGATACACACGGGGTGCCGGGCACATGCGGCTTTCTTTTCGAGCCTCTACCTGACCACCAAAGAAGAGGAACAGCTGGGCAGGGAATTCCTGCTTTATGTCAGGAAACACCGCACGCTCATTGAAGATCCTTCCATAGTCAACTATGTAAACAAGATAGGTCAACATATTGTCGCACAGCATCCCTCACCGCCCTTTGAGTTTGATTTTTGCATCGTCAAGGAAGACACCTACAATGCGTTTGCAGCACCCGCAGGGCACGTATTCCTTTACAGCGGCCTTCTTGCCGCCATGGAAACTGAAGAAGAGCTGGCCGGCATACTGGCCCACGAGATCGCCCATGTGTTGTGTCGCCACCTGTCCAAACAGATAGAACAGTCAAAAAAGATCGGACTTGTCACACTCGCGGGGGTACTGACAGGGATTTTCCTTGGAGCGGGCCCTGCGGTCACAGGCGCCATTACCACAGGCTCCGTTGCGGCCGGCACGACACTTTCTCTCAGGTACAGCCGCGAAAACGAGACAGAGGCCGATCAGGTTGGACTCAAATACCTGACAAAGGCCGGATACGGGGGGGAGGGGCTTCTGAGGATCTTGCACGAGATACGGTCAAAACGATGGTTCGGGCCTGAACAAATCCCTTCGTACATGAGCACCCACCCGGCCATTGAGGCAAGGATGGCATATCTTGATACCTGGATACATGCCCACCGTGAATGGAGCAGGTCTGCCGGCCCCATAGACTCGACGGACTTCCACAAAGTGCGAACCAAGTTGATCGCCATGTATGGCGATGCTGCTGCAGCCCACGGCACCTTTGATGCTCGGCTGAAAAAAGACCGGGCAGATCCACTTGGATATTATGGCAAAGGGCTTGTCCTTGCTCGAGATGGAAAAAAGGCGGAAGCCGCGGTCAACCTTAGAAGGGCTGTGGAGTTGTGCCCCATGGATGCAGATATCCTTCGCGACCTCGGCAAGACCTATTTTTACATGGGCGACTATGCCAGCGCATTGAAGGCTCTCAAAAGGGTCCTTGCTTTCAGCCCAAAGGACCAGGAGGGATTATTTCTGTTGGGGCGAGCGCAAATAGAGACAGGGGACTTGAAAGGGGCACTGGAAAGCTTCAAAACCCTGGTAAACACGGCGCCCGATTATTTGCCCGGTACCTATTATCTGGGAGAAACCCACGGAAAGCTGGGCCACCTGGCAGAGGCCCACTACCACCTCGGGATGTACCATAAGGAAAAAGGGCGATTCAAGAATGCCAGATTCCACCTGAATCGCGCCCTCAATTTACTGGCCAAAGGTACTGCAAAAAGACTGGCTGCTGAGAAGGCCCTTAGAGAGCTTTCTGGGGCTCAATGGCATGATCATAATGAGAAAAGCCCATGGTAAAGGTCCCTCGCCCCTGTGTGGCGGACCGCAGCACAGTTGAGTAGCCAAACATTTTGGACAAAGGTATGGTCGCCTTTACGGTCTGTATCTCGCCCCTTCGTTCCAAGCGCTCAATTTTGCCTCCCCGGGAGTTGATATCTCCGATTACTTCCCCAATGAACGCTTCGGGCACCAGGATCTCCACGGCCATGATCGGTTCCAACAGGTGCGGCCTTGCCTTTTGGAGACCATCCTTGCAGGCCATGGAGGCGGCTACCTTGAAGGCCAGGTGGCTGCCGGCAGACTCTCTGTATTCAGCGCCAA
Source organism: Desulfobacterales bacterium (assembly GCA_013375395.1). Classification (GTDB taxonomy): domain Bacteria; phylum Desulfobacterota; class Desulfobacteria; order Desulfobacterales. The sequence continues at coordinate 138 of JABXJW010000275.1, read as the reverse complement.
CCAGGGCGACTGCCACGTCAATAACAGGATATCCCAGGACAACGCCGCTTTCCATGGATTCCATGACGCCCTGTTCTATTGTCGGGACAAATTCCGTCGGCAATGATTCATCAGGCAGGCTGCTTGTGAAGCGATTTC
>JABXJW010000274.1 GCA_013375395.1 Desulfobacterales bacterium | reverse complement strand
TTTGCGTACGAAGCCTGACCTCGACCTTTGCTTCGTTGCCATCTAGTCGAACCACGACTTGTGAAGAGTAGACGGCTTCTTTTGCGTACGAAGCCTGACCTCGACCTTTGCTTCGTTGCCATCTAGTCGAACCACGACTTGTGAAGAGTAGACGGCTCCCCATCGTATACCTACAGCTTCTATTTTGACTCGCATCGGTAGTTTTGAACTGCTCTGTAGAGGGGTTGTCTCTATCAATCTTATCCACTCGGGAAATTTTCCAATCTCGACTTTTGTATAAGGGCCACCTACATTACGTACAAAGAAAACACCTTGTTGTTTGACATAGGGTAGAACATTATCAAAGGAGACGGTTCTTGGATATACCTCTGGCTTTGGTTTTTCTGCTCGCTTAATCTCCTGACGATCAGATACTGGAGCTGCGACCCCAAACCGTTCGATATCGTACTGGCGTCTTCTTTCAGGCTTCGACAACACTTCATATGCCACGTTTACCTTTTTGAGATCTTCCTCCGCTTTGTGTCTTACACGGTGGGGCATTGCCGCAAGGCGGTCTGGGTGAAGTATGTTGACTTTGTATATGTACGCCTCTCTTATTTGATCAGCGTTGGCATCTGGCGGAACACCCAGTGTCGCGTAGTAGTCTTCCCTATCTTGCACCATTGCGCCAAATGAATCGTAGAGCTTGGGACTTTAACAAGTCTGCGCCAAATCGCTATCACCTGTCAAGCCTTTGACCGCCTCCCTTAGCACTATTTGGCTAGGACGAGAAGTCTTTCCAAATAAAAAATGGAGGATAAATGAGGATAAAATGACCCAGCCAGATAGCGACAAGGGACAGAAAAAGGCTTAATCAGCTACGAGAGACGGTCATTTTCTTAGCTTTGCTCAGATACGAAAAATGAGGTTTCAAAATGGCTGGTATGCCTTGTGTCACCCGTTTTGACACCCTGGTTCCCTTTGTTTCAGGGGGGTAGAGGTGTCAAAATGTTGCCACGCTACCGAAGCAAGCCTGGGAAATAGCATTTCATTTGAAGCTAAATAGCTACGGAAAATGAACGAAAAAAGACGTTTTTCATTTTCCTCGTATCTAAAGACTGGGGAGGAAAATGGACGACTGACGTGCCCTGCCAGCATTTCATTTAGCCTCGAAAATCACGTAAAGCTGATTCCGCTGATAAACAACGGAATAACAACCGACAGTTGGTCCACTGAAAAACAATGGAATAACAGAGGAAAACACCCCAATAGACTAAAGAGCCTGAAAAACGGAAAAAGGTGGCAACCAGGGCAAGCTGGCAATCCCAATGGCTACTGGATGAGGAGTATTACCAGCAGTTGACTGAGGGGGCATAAATGGGTGAATTACCTGAAAAACAGGAAGAAAACAGGAAAAGAAGGGGCAATCCGAAGTGGAAGCCTGGGCACTCAGCTAATCCAGAAAAGATGTGGAAGCCTGGTCAGTTTGGCAATCCCAATGGTCGCCAAAGGAATGGATTCTGCTACAATGATGGTTTTTTTATTTTAAGTGTATCTAAAAAATGGGGGCAAAAAGGTAAAAAACGGGCAACCAAGGTGCCGTGATGGCATTTTTCTAGCTTTGAATAGATACGAAAAATGGGGTTTCAAAATGACAGCCTAGCTACAAAGCTTAATCATTTTGCATGGCAAGAAGCAAAGCTATTTTCATTTTTGGTCTATCTAAAAAAAGACGTTTTGACACCCTAGTTCCCTTTGTTTTAGGGGGGTAAAGCTGTCAAAATCCCTCAACCAACCCTTAATCTGCATCCAAGCTGAGTGTGGTATAATGGGGCAAAGGATATTGCTCTATCAGAAGACAAAATGGCTCAGAAAAAAGCAGCTAAGAAGACAGGCAGGAAGGAACAGAGGAAGTCGTCTGAATATCTTCGGAAAGGTTCGAAGAAGAAGAGATGATGACGGTGGGTTTACTCACAATCTCGGACTGATTCTGGTTCGTTTTTGCACTACATATAGCGAGAGCGTAGGACAAGTTAAGCCCAGCTAGCGGATTTGGAGAGGGGAGTCAAGAGGCTAACCAGACCATAGTAGGTAAATTACATGATTCAGCAAACCAATCTGATAGCCAGAGAGCTAGCCAAAGGCATCCTTCAGGTAGCAGCAGGAGCAAAAAGTGAGGAAGACCTGCGTATTGGGGTAGAGAAGCTCTTAGAGCCAGCCTTGAAAGAACTTGGTATTACCGCCCAGCCGAGGTATGAAAAGAAATATAGAAGGACAGTCTTGCAGAGCAACCTTCGCTCCGATGCTGTTTATGGGCACGCTATTATAGAGTATGAGCCACCGGGGAAACTCGCTACCGGCAAAGGTGTTGAAGATACTACCGAGCAACTACAAAAGTATCTCTCCGCCGAGGCAGGATATGGCAGTAAGCAGCAGGCAGCTCTCAGGCGGATAGTAGGGATAGGACTGGATGGCTACAGCATTTTCTTCCTCCGCTACCGGGGAGATAAGCTTCGCCCGGTAACTCCTGAGCAACCTCTTCCCCGCACTCAGCTTGCTCTCTTTGAAATCGAGCCTGTAAAGGAAGGCTTCCAACGCCTCGGCCCCTATCGGGTTACCGATGAAAGCATCTCTCTATTTCTCCTTTACCTCAGAGCACTGCGCCGTCGTCCTCTCACTCCTGAGGCTCTAGCTGAGGAGTTTGGCCCTAAAGGAGGAATTGCCATACAGATGGTAACTACCCTCTATGATAAGCTCCTTCACCACTCCAATACCAAGATAGAGACCTTTTTCTCAGAATGGGATCGCACCTTTGGTATTGTCTACGGTCAGGATTTGGCTAAGGCAAATAGGAGTGCTATGGAATTAGCCAAAGCATATGGGGTGACCGAAGTAGTGGAGCTTAAGCCCTTACTTTTCACTGTTCATACCTACTATGCTCTGCTAATGAAGTTTCTAGCAGCGGAGTTCGCTTCCCTGCAAACAGGCTCTCTGGTCTCCTCGCTAGTGGCTGATCTACCAGCCCTAACAGGTGACGAGATAAGGGGTAAACTCGATGAGCTTGAGAATGGCGGGCTTTTTAATCGGCTGGGAATCCACAACTTCCTTGAGGGAGACTTTTTCGGCTGGTATCTCTCAGCTTGGAGTAAGGACTTAGACGAATCGGTCAGAGAGATGGCAAAGGCGCTATCCGATTTTGAGCCTGCTACCTCGACTCTTGAACCAGAGGCTACTCGTGACCTATTAAAGAAGCTCTACCAATATCTTGTCCCCCGAGAGCTACGCCATGACCTTGGGGAATACTATACCCCAGACTGGCTTGCTGAGCTGGTGCTTAACGAGGTGGGTTACAATGGCAATCCAGATGAACGGTTAATCGACCCTGCCTGTGGCTCTGGCACCTTCTTAGTATTGGCTATCAACAGGGTTAAAGGATATGCTGAGGAGCATCTACTACAGGAAAGAGAGGTAGTAGATAAAATCCTAGCCAACATCGTGGGCTTTGACCTTAATCCTCTGGCCGTCATCTCAGCCAGAACTAACTATCTGCTGGCACTGGGGAACCTTGCCCGGTATAAAAGCCCTCTGGACATACCGATTTACCTCTGCGACTCCATCCTTACCCCTTCAGCTTATGAGAAGCAGCAAGCGAGCTATCTCACCGACTATTCTATCCCTTCAGTCGTCGGGGAATTTCATGTGCCCAGAGAGATTGTCGAAAGGCATCAGGTGGACACATTGACCACCATCCTGGAGGGATGTGTTAGACATGGCGATTCTGCAGAGGAATTCATAGAGCGGGCATGTCGCCAGCTAAACTTTGAGGGAGGGCTTACCGAAAGCAGCTTAGCAGCCCTATTTGACCAGATATTAGCCCTTGAGCGAGGAGGTAGAAATGGCATCTGGGCTCGCATAATTAAGAATGCCTTTGCCCCTATTTTTGCTGGCGAATTCGCTTATGTGGTAGGCAATCCCCCTTGGGTGAACTGGGAAAGCCTAGCCGATGAATACCGTGAAGCGACGAAGAGGCTCTGGGAAAGCTATGGCCTATTTTCGCTAAAAGGACACGTCGCACGTCTGGGTGGTGGCAAGAAGGATGTGGCAATGCTCATGCTTTACTCTGCTATGGATAGCTATCTGAAGGACGGTGGAAAGCTGGGCTTTGTCATTACCCAGACGGTGTTCAAGACCAAGGGGGCAGGCGATGGCTTCCGCTGCTTCCAGTTGGGCAAGGGAGACAAGTTAAAGGTGCTCCAGGTGAACGACTTGGTGGAACTACAGCCCTTTGAGGGGGCTAGTAACCGCACCAGCACCGTAGTCTTGGAGAAGGGGAAGGCTACCGAATATCCCATCGACTATGCTCTGTGGCAAAAGACTAAGCCGGGTAGGATTGCTGCGGACTCCACTTTGGACGATGTAGAGGAACGCACCAGGCGGATAGATTTGGCTGCCCAGCCAGTGAATGTCTCGGAGCGAACCTCACCCTGGATTACCGCCCGCCCCAAAGCTCTATCCGCTCTGGAGAAGGTGATAGGTAAGTCGGATTACCAGGCCCACGCCGGGGCCTGCACCTGGGTAAACGGTGTTTACTGGCTCAGGATTTTAGAAAGGC
>JABXJW010000273.1 GCA_013375395.1 Desulfobacterales bacterium | reverse complement strand
TGTCAAGAGGGTAAAGGGCGGATCAGACATAGTGCAAAAGACCAACGAGGAATTCAATGAGGTGGCTGTAGCCGCCGGCAAGGTCGGCGAGCTGGTCAGCGAGATCGCTGCGGCCTCCAATGAGCAGTCCCAGGGGATCGAGCAGGTGAACAAGGCCATGGCCGAGATGGACAAGATAACCCAGCGGAATGCGGCCAATGCCGAGGAATCCGCATCAGCCTCCGAGCAGATGAACGCACAGTCCGAGGCCCTTAACAGCATGATCGGCGAATTTACCTTGAACGGCGGAGACAGGGGCCGAAAACAGGCAAAGGCGGCCGCTGTAAAGCACCGCCAGGTTGCCACTACCGCCCTGAAAAAGATCGCTCCCGTGCAGAAGGCGGCAAATGGTGCAAGACCTGAAAAGACGATAGCTCCTGAAGCCGTCATCCCATTGGAGGATGACAAGAAGAAAAAGAAGACAGAGGATGGCGACTTCAAAGATTTCTAATCATAAAATCGCTCCGCGATTCTATACAACGCGGCTTTGCCGCTTCAAAACCATCTTTCCCTCCCCTCTCGCCAGAGACTCTGGCTAGGAGAGGGGAGGGAAACATCTAGAAGTCAAATATCGAATATCTTGATTATGTTTTTCAACTATGATGGTCTCGTAAAAAGTCCAAATTAGACGGCAAAGTAAAAAGCTCCAAATTCAAGGCGCACTCCTCTTTTCAAGCCGCCAGGCGCAAATCCTGAGGAATGAGGCGTACGTATGGTACGCCGCAGTGACGAAGGATGCAGCGCAACGCAGAAGCTGGACTTTTTACGAAGCCGTCAACTTTAGGCACTTAACTAATGGCATTCACATATTTTTTCAGAGATCGTGCAACCCTTGACGCTATCAAGGACTATGCTATCCCGGAGCTTAAAAAGAACAGACATATCAACGTCTGGGACGCAGGATGCGCTATGGGGCCGGAGCCCTATTCTCTGGCAATCATGTTTAAGGAAAACCTGGGCTATTACGAGTTTAAAAGGTTCAAGATATACGCAACGGATCTTGATGAAGAGAGCAATCAGTTTGGCGAAATTATTGCAAAAGGGATCTACCCGGAAGAATCGCTCAAAAGGATACCCAGGGAGATTTTCAAAAAGTACTTTGAGCCGAACAACAAGCCCGGCCACTTCAAGATTGCAGACGAGATCATGCAAAGCGTCTCTTTTCAAAAGCATGATCTGCGCTCATTGCAACCCATCCGGGACAATTTCGGCCTGATAGTGTGCAAAAACGTGCTGCTTCATCTTCAGGAGTCAGAGCGCATCGACGTCATCAAGATGTTCCACAAGTGCCTTGCCGAGGGAGGGTTCCTGGCGACCGAGCAGACACAGAAGATGCCCGCCAGAACAGCCTATCTGTTCAGGCAAGTCAACCAAAAGGTGCAGTTGTTTCAGAAGAAATAGCCAGTGAAGATCATCAGTCTTTGAGCGATGAATCCGAGCACCGGGGCGATCGGAAACGAAAAATCATTAACAATCGGGCGCATCATAGACAAGATCGGGCATTAAATCAAAACAAGCCAAGCCGGTTCACTCCGGACCATCGAGAACGTCTACTCGGAAGGAGCGTACGCCTCTCCAGCGGCCAATGCAGCCTGCGCCAGCCTCGCACCCACCTGCTCATTCGCATTAAATTCATCCGCTACATGCCCAATGTCATTGACTTTAGAGTCCAATCTCCCCTCTTTGGCAAAGGGGGGTTGGGGGGGATTTTATTCAACCTCTCGAAATCCCCCTAAATCCCCCTTTTTCAAAGGGGGACTTTCAATGGCAATATTCGTTAAGTTAATGACATTGACTACATGCCCAAACATGAATAGAGCTGCCTTGCCAATGGCCAAGAAACGGCCGGTGTGGCCGATTTCGAGCCAAATTGGCCTGTGATCAGATACTAGACATCTCGACAAAGAACGTTTAACTGGCTGTAATTATAGATAAGTTGTTTCTTGAACATTTTGGCATGGTTTGTGCGAATATTATTATATTCTACTGTTCAAACAATGAGAAGGCGTTGCGTTTCCCTACTGGTAGCTGTCATCTTGACACAAGGGGAAACAACGCTCTGGCGCCAGTGATGCGATACACAAAATCACAGCCCTTGGGAGGCTATAGGCAGCAATGAAACAGAAGTTCGGAACAGCCAAAAAACCAACCTATGAGGAGTTGGAACAAAGGGTCGAGGAGCTAGACAGGGAAGTCGACGAGCGCAAACGGGTCGAGGAGCTACTGCGGCTATCAGAGCAGAAGTTTAAAGAGCTAACCGAGATTACTACTGACTGGGTATGGGAGGTTGATGCCCAGGGAGTATACACTTATGTCAGCCCCAAAATCAAAGATCTACTAGGCTATGAGGTCAGCGAGGTATTGGGCAAGACCCCGTTTGACCTTATGCCTAATGAAGAAACAGAAAGAATACGCAAATTTTTCAACGAGAACGTCATTAATGAAGAGCCGTTCTATGATCTGGAAAATGTGAATCGCCATAAAGATGGACATTTAGTGGCCTTAGAGACAAGTGGAATTCCCATCTTTGATGAAAAAGGTCAGCTAAAAGGATATAGGGGCATAGATAGGAACATCACCAAGCGCAAGCAAGCAGAGGAGGCTCTAAAAAAAGCGCATGACGAACTGGAACGACAAGTCGAAGAGCGGACGGCCGATCTGGTCAAAGCAATCGAGCAATTGACGAGAGAAGTAAAGGAGCGCAAGGTGGTGGAGGAAAAGCTGTGGGAGGTTCGCGACTATCTGGAAAACCTGTTCAACTATGCGAACGCTCCTATCATTGTCTGGAATCCGGAGTTCAAGGTTACCAGGTTCAACCACGCCTTCGAGTACATGACGGGTTATACAGCCGACGAGGTTGTCGGCCAAACACTTCACATGCTTTTCCCTGAAGCAAGTCGACACGAATCACTGAACAAGATCCGGCGCACATTGAGCGGCGAATACTGGGAGTCGGTGGAAATCCCAATCCTTCGCAAAGATGGAAATATCCGGCTGGCACTCTGGAACTCGGCGAACATTCATACTCAAGAGGAAACAACGGTCGTTGCCACCATTGCCCAAGGCACCGACATCACCGGGCGCAAGCAGGCCGAGCACGCTCTCCAAAAAGCCCGCGACGAGTTGGAACGGCGAGTGGAAGAGCGGACGGCCAAACTGGCGAGAGCAAACGAGCAATTGAAGTCGGAGATAGAGAAACGCAAGAGGACGGACGAGGCGCTGCTGGAATCCGAGGAAAAGTACCGTGTGCTGTTTGAGACGGCCAAGGATGCCATATTTGTGAGTGATGAGACGGGGAGGTTCGTAGATGTCAATCAGGCGGCTTGTGACTCGCTGGGTTACAGCAAGGAAGAATTGCTAAGGCTCAGCAACCGGGAGATCGACTCAGATCCCAGGGGATATGAGGCATTCCTTAAGGTTCGGGGTGGGCTGGTAAAGAAAATAACGTTCGAAGTGAACCAGCAGAGAAAAGATGGGACGCTTGTACCGGTGGAGATCACAGGGAGTCTGCTGAAGCGCGGCGGCCAACGGATGGCTGTGGCAATTGCCCGTGACATAACGCGGCGCAAGGAGGCTGAAAAGGCGCTGCGCGAGAGCGAGGAACGGTTCCGGACGATTTTCGAATCGGCCCAGGCTTGCATGTTCATTAAGGATTCTGCTTCAAATTATGTTTTGGCCAATCCTGCCATGGAACTCCTTTTAGGCCTTCCTGCCTCGCAACTCATCGGACATACGGCTGAAGAGATCTACGAGCAGCAAGCAGCAGAACGTCTCATGCAGGTAGATAGCCGTATCCTTGGCGGGGAATCCATTGAGGAAGAGCACACTATGCTGGTGAAAGGGACCCTGATGACGTTCGACATCAGCAAGGTCCCGATGCGCGACGGCTCCGGTCAAATCACCGGAATCTGTGGGATCGCTCGTGACATAACGGAAAAACGGAACCTCGAAGCCCAAATGCAGGATGTCCAGAAGATGGAAGCCATCGGCACTCTGGCCGCAGGCATTGCTCATGACTTCAACAACATGCTTTCTACCATTATCGGCAATGCGGAAATAGCCCTATGCCATGAAGTCCCGAAAGGAAAGTCACCACAGTATAGCCTGGAGCAAGTGGTCAATACAGGCAACCGGGCGAAAGATTTGATAAGACAGATCCTTACCTTCAGTCGCCAGGATGAACAGGATCGAAAGCCACTGCGGGTCGTCCCAATTGTCAAAGAAGCCCTTATATTGCTTCGGGCCTCATTGCCCACAACCATTGAGATCCGACAGGATTTCAAAACCGTGTCCGACACTGTTCTGGCTGATCCGACGAAAATCCAGCAGGTATTGATGAACCTTTGCGCCAACGCAGCCTATGCCATGCGAGAAAAAGGCGGCCTGCTGGAAGTAAGCGTTACCGAGGTCGATCTCAGCTTAGAGGATGTAGCATCAATGCCGGATATTAGTCCGGGCTCGCACCTGAAGCTGACCGAACCTCGCGGTGAGTTGCAAAGTTAGGCGCAATTAGAACGGCATTTTTTGATAAAACATGATGAGAAGAAGTTAT
>JABXJW010000272.1 GCA_013375395.1 Desulfobacterales bacterium | reverse complement strand
CAATCTCATCCAGGGATAAAGGGGCGCCATTTCCCTTAGCCAGAAAACCGTCGGCCATGCACTTCTTAGCCAGGGTGCACAACCTCCACCAAACACCCTGCTCGGCAAGAGTCAGGCTTAGCATCTTGGGGTCGTCAACCCACTCGACCCACATCTTGAGCCAGGGCTGGAATTTAGCCACTCATAAGCTCCTTGTAACGGTTTTCCGTTACATCTTTTATTATGTCTGGTTTAGAAGTTTATTAGGGACTAATATATTTCCTAAACGGCTTCGGTAAGCGCTAGTCCCACCTCGGCCGGTAGATATAGTTCTTCGCGCCGCACGGGCATACCCCTTCCCAGTGTGCCTTGTCAGGTGTATATACCCTGTGGAAGTCCAGGGTGACCCTTTCCTGGCAATGCCAGCATTTAATTTTGGCATTATTGGTCATGTACTAACTCCTTTGGCAACTGCTCGTGGCACCACTAGGGCAGCTCTAGTCATCTTCCTCATCTAGATCCTCTTCTCGATCTAATTGACCACTTACCAGTGTTACCTCAGCCTCCAGGTGGGTAACTCGCTCCTCCAGGCTGTCTATTCGCTTGACCCTGGGCTTCTTCTCCCGCGGCGGTTCTGGCTCAATGTCAATGAGCGTCAACTGGTTATCGGGTACCAGCAGTTTCCTTTTACGTGGCATTGGTTAGCTCTCCTTTTCCTGGCTACCCTGCTTGTTTAGCTTGCAGTATCGTTCTGTTTTGGTTGGAGGCTCATTTTCACCTCGGCCATAATATTTCAGGGATTGCCTTCCCAGTACTATCTTCATAACGAACTAGCTTCCCATCTTTAATCACTTTGCACCAAGGCTCAGGGTAATCTTCTGCTCCCTTTTTCGTCAGTATCTCTTCGGCCTCCTTCACGGCTTGGCTGGTGTCTAAGTCCTGGCTAAACAAGGCGCCCTGGGTAGCGGCGGCGACCAGCCTGAGCGGGGTGCAGAGCCGATGGTTCTCAATAAGGCGCCTGCGATTGTTGTGGATGTATCTCAGTGTCGTCTTAAAATCCCTATGACCCATAATGTCTTGCAAGACCTTGGGGTCGAAGCTGGCGCTAGAGGCGTACTCGCTACCAAAAGTATGTCTAAAGCTGTGGGGAGAGCAGCGTTTGCCGTCGATGTTGGCCCGGTGACAGATGCTCCGGATAGCCTTATAGATTCCCTCATAGCAGAGAGGACCCCGCTCGCCCTGGAAAACGTAGCGGCTATGGTTTGATTCCACCTTTAGCCGCTGAAGAAGGAAGGATGTTGTCTCATGGATGGGGACAATCCTTTCGCCAGTCTTACCATTAACAATGATGTAGTCTAGCCAGACATTATCCCAAATGAGGACGCATTCCTGGGCCCTGATGCCGGTATCCAAGAGCAAGGTGACCATCGTGCGATCCCTCAGGGTAAGGGGTAGGTTGAACACCCTGTAGAGCTCCTCCCCGGTGAAAGTACGCATGGCCTTTGGCAGCAGGCTCGGCGGCCTCACGAGGGACATCGGATTAACCACGTTCGGATGCCACTGGTGTATCTGCCTGTAGAAAGCTCGGACGGTCCTGAAGCGTGCGTGGATGGTTTCCGGAGTCAGGTCCTGCCCCAGGTTTCCCCGCTGGCGCCGGAAGCTGTTTAACCAAGCTTGGATGGGTTCGGGTTTCTTCGGCAGCTTCTGGAAAGATTTCTCAAACAGTGCTAGGTGGTTTTGGTACTCCCTCTGTGTCCTGGGGCGGAGTCCCCCGCGGCTGATCATAAACTCCGCAATGGCCTTTTCGGTTTTCATAGCTTTATCCCCTTTTACAAAAATATTAGCCGCATATTAAATTGCTAATGGTTTTCCCAGGAAAACCTTATAGACCTTCATCTCTGTCTCCATTCTCGCTGCAACAAAAAGCACCTGTCCTATTTTTGGGATAGGTGCTTCAGGCATTTTTTTACCTCATTTAGCTGCTCGGGCCAGTGGCCGTTGCCCCCGAGGGACTGCTTTAGCTCTTGTGCTTGCTGCCCCATGGCTATCAGGCGGTCGAGGAGCTCTGGCAGTTGCTGGGACGGGTCGGAGTTAACCGGGAATTTCCCTCCAGCGACCGGTGCAATTAATGGGGAATTAATTGCACTGGGGCCGTGCTGGCGGTACGAATCCATGACTTGCGTGTCGGCGATGTGAGTGTAGATCATGGTCGTCTTGACGTTGGCGTGGCCGAGGATCTTCTGCAGCGTGGCGAGGTCGCCGCCCCGGGCCAGAAAATCTCCACCAAAGCTGTGACGCAGGGTATAGGGGCAGAGCTTAACCCCGGTGATACCGGCCTTCTTAAAAGCCGTGCCCACTATCTTCCTGAGCCCCCAGTAGGTTAGGGCGTGGTCATCATCACGGGTGAAGACGGCTGAATCAGCCGGCCGACTGCCTTGCAGTGACAGCAATCCATCCCGGCTCTGCGGTGTTATGGGAACAATCCTTTCCCCCCTTTTGCCGGAGACCCTGATGTGGTCCTCATAGATATCGCAAAAGCGCAGCGGGTGCCCATGGGAATCTAAAACCTCACCCGGGCGGAGGGCGCTCTCACAAAACAGGTTCACTAGCGCCCTGTCCCTGGGGTTCAGGTTGATTTCGGCTAGCCGAACCTTTTGCTCCGGATTGAGGTGCGAGGGCATACCCTTCGGCTCATGCGGCGGGGTAAGCCTGGCCAATGGATTGAGGAGACCGTACTCCTTTTCCAGGAATCCGTAGAAGGCGGAAAAGTACAGCCAGTAGGTCTCCTTGGTCTTCCCCTTGTAATTGTTTAGCAGGCCTCGGATCAGCTTGTGGTCAGTGGGGACCTGGCTAAACTGGCCGATGAAACGGGGCAGGAAGTGGCTATAGTTGTACAGGGTCTTCGGGCTGCAATTTCTGAACTTGCGCTCCTCAAGAAATGCCGAGATCGCCTCTTTAGCATTGATTGTGGGTATTGAAGTACTAGGGGTGGCCGCCCCCGGCGGGCTCGAATCACTAACCGACTTCTCAACATCAATAGCGACCTCGGTGGGCTTCATATCCGGTTTCAACCGCGAGAGGATTTCATTCAGCCCCGGTAACTCTTTGCCATCTAATCCCCCGACGGCCTCAAGCACCAGAGCACATTCCTTTGGAGACAGGTGAGCTCGTAGGCCCCGACCCGCCTCGTGTCCGCGAGCTGATGAAAGCTCTGCGTAGGCTTGCTCTGCCAGCGCCTTGAGCTGAAGGCTGTCTCGCCCATGTAAACCGTTAATACAAGCTTCTAGGGCGTGAAGCGACCCCGAAGCTCCTTCTTGACTAGCTTCGGTGTGGGTCCGTTGTTCTATGTCTTCGGCTGGTATTTCTCTAGGCAGCTCTACCTCCTCCTTGATTCCGCTCTTGATGTAAACTGTGCTTACCATTACTTCTACCTCCTTTTGACCGGAAACTTGAGGCTGTGGTAGAATTACATAAAGGTGGCGGGGTTACTCAGCCTCTGGCCTCCTTGTCCAGGCCGCCGATTAACCTTCGGCGGCCTGTTTATTTTTCTCCCTCTTTAGCCTTTCTACTTCGGAAACTGGCACAAATAAGATACCACCGAGACGGATTGCGATCAATTTGTCTGCATCGATCCAGCGGTACAATGTCATATGAGGCTTACTCAGCTCTTTAGCCGCCTCCGGCACGGTGTAGAGTTCCCTCACCTCGCTACTTGCCCTGCTCATGTTCCTCCCAAGCGCAAACGTCAAGATGTTAACATATTATCGTTGACCCTGTCAAGCCCCCTGGCAGCAATTTTTTGAGGGGAATTGGCGGGGGGTCTGCCCTCACCAAGTCTTATTTTCGCTTCCTTTCTAACCGGGCAAAGCCAGGGCTGAAAAAAGGCAAAGAAAGATTCCAAAGCTAGCTTTCTGGCCGGGATGCGTTAGCTTCAAAAAGAGGCGCACCAGAATCGAAATCTGTGCGGTTTGTGTGGGTGGTGAATGGTAATCTACTTTTGTTTTAAGAGGGGCTTCGCCCCTCTCCTTTGAAGAAGAGGCATGCTCAGTGCTCCTTTATCCATCGAATAAGGTCTTCTTTTAGGAAGACCCGTTTCCTGCCAATCTTGTGAGAAGGAAGCCCCTGCTTCATGAGCCTGTACACAGTCTCATGACTAACATTCAAAAACTCCTGGGTCTCTTGAAAGGTGTAGAATATCCGTTCAATTTTTTCTGACTTTTTTTTGATTAGCTGTCTCCTTTTGAAATAAAAATTGGTCAATGATACCACAGAAGAGGGAAAAGAGGCAAAGGTAGGAGTTGTGTGCTCCGATGTGATTTCGATAGATTGAATAAGATTTAATGAGTAATCCCTTGACAAAATGGGGTAGTAGCTCTATTATTATAGAGCTACTATTCAGAACAGGAGAGTGCTGTGGAACGTCCACTAGTAAAACTAACCTGCAAACAATGTGGCCATGTTTGGATTCCGAGAGTTCCCAAGCCTAGACGATGCCCCAAGTGCTTGGCGTATGATTGGGATAAAGAAAAGAAAGAAGGGGGGTGATAGCTTTCAGCAGTAGAGTAATTTTAGCCGACCAGAATCTAAACGAAGGAGTTTTATCGATGAAAAAGAAAATATTATTAATCCTGCTGG
>JABXJW010000271.1 GCA_013375395.1 Desulfobacterales bacterium | reverse complement strand
GCTCATCAAAATGTGAAGTTATTTTTGAGCGAGCCCTTAGGTTTGAGGGTCACTGCGTTCGAGGTTGGAGGCGAAATTTTGCAGGATGGCTTCGCACAGCCCGTTGATGGTGTACTCCAAGGCTGTGATATCGATCTTGAATCCCAGTTCTCTTGCAGTGTCGGACGTAATCGGGCCGATGCTTGCAACAATGACCCCTTTAATCAGGCTTTCAAACCTTTCAGGCGGAAGGAGTGCCTTAAAGTTTCTGACCGTAGACGAACTGGTAAAAGTCAGAAGATCAATTGAGCCTTCTTCCAAGCGCTTGATCAGCTCATCGACGTTTTCTCGCACCTGTTCGGTTTCATAAGCCGTGATTTCATCCACAACAGCGCCCATCTTCTGAAGTTCCACGGGCAGTACAGGCCGCGCATCTTTGGCGCGAGGCAGCAGCACTCTTTTTCCATTCACAGGCTCTTTTTCAAATGCCTCAATGATCGATTCCGCCCGATAGGTCTCCGGGATAATGTCGCTCTTGAGCCCGAAATCGCCCAACCGCTTTGCAGTGGCCGGACCTATGGCTGCTGTGCGCACATCCCTTAGGGCCCGCACGTCCTTGCCTTTTTCATAGAGCCGATCAAAAAAGAAGGAAACGCCGTTTACGCTGGTAAAAATCAGCCAGTCGTAAGCGCCGAGGTTGTCTATGGCCGCATCAAGGGGGCTCCAGTCTGCCGGGGGCACAACCTTTATGGTGGGGCATTCCAGGCACTCGGCGCCCAGCGCTGAAAGCCGGTCCAGCAGTTCGCTCGCCTGTGCCCGTGCCCTTGTGACTACCACGGTCTTGCCCAGAAGCGGCCTTTTTTCAAACCAGTTGAGGGAATCCCTGAGCTTGACTACTTCGCCCACCACGATGATGGCAGGAGGTTTAAGACCAACCTCTGCCACCTTAGCCACGATGGTATCAAGGGTTCCCACCACTGTTTTCTGCTGCGGCGTGGTGCCCCAGCGCACCAGGGCCACCGGGGTTTTGGGGTCACGGCCGGCCGCCATCAAGTTTTTTGTAATGCCGGCGAGGTTCTTGACTCCCATCAAGAAAACAAGGGTGCCAACGCCGGTGGCAAGCTTGGACCAGTCAATCGATGACTGCTCTTTTGTCGGGTCTTCATGGCCGGTTACAAAGGCCACGCTGCTGGTGCACTTGCGATGGGTAAGGGGGATGCCGGCATAGGCGGGGGCTGCCACGGGCGAAGTCACACCGGGAACAATCTCAAACGGGATTCCTGCCTCGGCGAGCACTTCAGCCTCTTCGCCGCCACGGCCGAAGATAAAAGGGTCTCCTCCTTTGAGGCGCACAACGGTGTGGCCTTCCTTGGCCTTTGCCGCGATCAGTTCATTGATCTTGTCTTGAGAAAGGGTGTGATGGCCGCCCCTCTTGCCGACATAGATAATTTCAGCGTCTTCTCGCAGATATTGCAGGAGCTTGGGGGCTGCCAGGAAATCGTAGATCACCACCTCGGCATGTCTTAAACACTCAGCCGCCCTTACTGTTATGAGGTCCGGGTCACCGGGCCCGGCACCAACTAGATAGACTATGCCTTTTTTCATATTACCGGATCGCTCACCATCCCCACCCAAGCCCTCAATACTGTTGACTTAAGGATCAACTTTTGTAACTCCCTGCAATTCATGATTCCTATGCCTTATGAAATCCCCCCAGCCCCCTTTAAAAAAGGGGGAGCTTTTGAAAGTCCCCCTTTGTAAAGGGGGACCTGCCTGCCAGCGCTGAAGCTGTCTGCTGTACCAGGCATTGGCAGGCTGGTGGCGAGCAGGTTTAGGGGGATTTTTTCACCCCAACCACTTAAGTTAGCGCATATGGGATGGCAGGGTAGGAGTGCCAGACTATTATTACTCCAAATCCCTTACAGCCCTGCCCAGTATCTTCTCCAAGATCTCCCCTCCGCCCTTGTCCAAGAGCCGGTTGGCAAGTTCCGCCCCTAGCTCTTTGTGTTGTCCTACGGGACCCGTGATCTGCTCTCGCAGAACCACGGAGCCATCCACTTCGGCCACAAGCCCGGTCAATTCAATCCGGTCTTCAATGACTCTTGCACGCGCTGCGATTGGGACCTGACACCCACCCTCAAGCCGGCCAAGAAAGGCCCGTTCACTTTCCACGGCCAGCCGCGTCTCGCTGTGATCAAGAGGTGAAACAAGACGGCGGGTAGGGTTATCATCTTCTCTCATTTCGATTGCCAGCGACCCCTGTCCGATGGCAGGGAGCATGATTTGCTCCGGCAGATATTCCGTAATGCGGGCTTCCAATCCAAGTCTTTTCACGCCGGCCGCTGCCACGATAATGGCATCAAGGTCCTCTGTTTGAAGTTTTCGTATCCGGGTGTCGAGATTCCCCCTCAATGGGTGCACTGTGACGTCCGGCCTGGCGTGCAGAACCTGGGCACCGCGCCGAAGGCTGCTGCTTCCAAGGCGTGCGCCATTCGGCAGCTCTTCAAATGAGGCGCCGTTTCTTGAAATCAGAACATCCAGCGGGTTTTCACGTTCCGGTACGGCGCCGACACAAAGACCCGGAGGAATCTCAGCCGGCATGTCCTTCATGCTATGCACCGCAAGGTCGATCCGGCCCTCCAGCAGGGCTGTTTCGATCTCCTTTACAAAGAGCCCTTTCCCACCGACTCGCGCAAGCGGGACGTCCGTGATCTTGTCACCCGTGGTCTTGATCTTGAGCAGCTCGATTTCGTATTGAGGATTTAGGGCCAGAAGTCTGGAGCGCACCCACTCTGCCTGCCATACTGCCAGGGGGCTTCCTCTTGTGCCAATTTTGATAACATTCATGGTTAATGGTCTCGTAAAAAATTCAAAATAGACGGCAAAGTAAAAAGCTCCAAATTCAAGGCGCGCAAATCCTGAGGAATGAGGCGTACTTATGGTACGCCGCAGTGACGAAGGATGCTGCGCAACGCAGAAGTTGGACTTTTTACGAAGCCGTCATGGTTAGTGGCCACAGGTGCTGCAGCTTGCAGCGTTGCAGGAAGTGCAGGCCGAGCCTTTTGAGCTTGAGAACCCGGCATCGCTCTTGTGGCTGAAAGCAGAGAGAAGTTTCTTGACCTTGCTGCCGTTGCAGGCGGGACAACTGACTTTCTGATTTCCAAGGACCAGGACCTCGAAATCCTTGTCACACTTCATACAGTGATATTCAAAAATCGGCATTTTGTGATGCCTCCTTACAAAAGTATGATCTTTTGTTCACAATATATTATATATATATATATAACGATGGCGCCTATTTGTCCAGCATCACTCAACTGGTCTGCTTAGGCCATTTTTTTCAATGACGGCTGCTGCCAGAAGCCCTTCCATGTTCTCTTTGACAAAATGCTCCTTGACTCGAATGCTTTCTTTAAGCGTCTTTATAACAATATCTTTCATGAGAGTTGTTCAGCCTGTGTGTCTGGGTTGTGAAACTTGACAAACACTAATAAATCCGACAAGTTGGAATCTACTTTGACGTTGCCATGCCCATGGAGGTCTCCGCCTCCTGTATTAGTTCGCTGCAATCCTCCCCAAGCTCTGCCGCCGTCTTAAGCTGCTCCAGGGCCTTTTCATAGTCACTGTTTTGTAAATAAAGCTTGCCAAGACGAGACCGGCAAAGTCCGTTTTTGGGGTCGATTGCAGCACTCTCTCGACACAAGACAATGGCGATATCGAGACTCTCACCCAAGTCCCCGTAAAGACCGCCCAGGGCGCTTAGACTTTTTGCATCGGTCGGGTTCTGTTTAATCGCTTTTTCATAAGCCCTGACCGCCTCCCGGAGCATCCCTTTTTCCATATAGCAGCCCCCCAGTGCCCTGTATACCCCGGCCCCTTTTGGCTTCTGCCGGGCTGCTTTTTCGAGATACTCTATAGCCGCATCAATGTCGCCCATCTCCTGATAGCATGAGCCTATCTGGTAAGCCACATCAGAGTTGTCCCCGTCAAGGCCGTGGGCCTTAAGGAACAGGTCAAGCGCTTTTTCCTGTTCGCCCTGCTTGAGGTGGACAAGTCCCAGATTATACGTGGCCATCTCATCAGTCGGTTCAAGGCGTATGGCAGTCTCAAAGGCATTCCTGGCGGGTTCCAGTTCATCTTTCACCCCATAGCACACACCGAGGCTATTTTGGACATTTACGTTTTTTGGGTCCACCATAAGGGCCTTTTTGAATTCTTCAATAGCGCCATCAATGTCTCCGTATTGATAGAACTTGTCGGCACTGATGTTCAGGCTGACGGCATCAAATGGTGTAACCGTGTTCGGGCCAAAAAAGGCGGCATGATCCAGAGACTTTTGTGCATTGTCGAGGATAGTCATTTTTTCGAATGGCCAAAAAGGGTATACAGCCACACCGATCGACACGGTCTCTTTGCCGTCAAGGGCAAGGCGCCGCTGGATCTCGTGTGCCAGTTGGACGGCGTCGGCCTCGCCCATATCGTCATAGAAGCATGCAAACCGCTCATTGTCGAGTCGTCCCCACTTCATGGGACGGGTCTTGCTCACAGCCTCTATGATCCGGGCAAGTCTTACAACCAGGCCGGATATGATATCTTCCCCAAGGTGTTTTAGCATCTTGTCAAAATCGTCAATACGGATGACAAGTA
>JABXJW010000035.1 GCA_013375395.1 Desulfobacterales bacterium | reverse complement strand
GGTTTGAGGTAATACACACGCCGAGCCATACCAGTGATTCGATTTGCCTGTATTGTGCGGAAGAAGGCGTCCTGTTTTCAGGCGACGCATCTCTTATCATTACCTCAACGGATGCTTCTTACCAGGAGAATTTTGTCAACGCACTTGAAAGGATTGCGCGAAGAGACATAAAGGCGATCTATCCAGGACATGGGCTGCCCATAATCCATGGAGCCAAACGATTGATATACAAGTCACTTGACAATGTCAGAAAGAGCAAGATTACCAAAATGCCGTTGCCTCTTGCCGGGGATTTCAGTGATTCGAGGGGCTGAATGACTGAGAAGGCTACCATAAAGGCCGTGGCAATAAGACAGGAGGGCGCGGTTTGCCGCCGCCGGCGACCTCCGAGGCGCCAACCATATCATTGATATCCGGCTCTTCTATGCTCAAATGAAACCTTTATCCGCACTCAAGCGATATCAAAAGCTGTTGTTATGCCTGTCAATGGTCGCTGTGCTCAGCGCAACAGGATTTTATATCAAGGCAGACAGGCAAAATCACGACAAAGTCTGCCTTCTTGTATCGGAAATGGAAGTCAGCCTTCTTCAATGTCGAAGGGCGGAGAAAAATTTCCTCATGCGGCATGACCGGGCAAGTGCGGATAGTTTTTCCCGGGCGGTTCAGGCTTTGAGAAAACATGAGGCCGGCTTGCGGTCCGTGACCAAAGATAAGACAATACTGAATCTGTTGGAGGATATTCATGCAAGAATTGCCGTCTATGAAAACGCCTTTCAGGATATAAAAGGATTGTACGACTCTACAACCTTCGGTCCGGTCCATGATCCGGCGCTGTCGAAAATCACCGATGAGGCGACCCTGATGGCGGAGCCGACAGTCACCCCGTCATCTGTGGATACAACCAGGAGCCTGGTGGAGTCTGCCCGGAATTTGGAATATTATGTTCAAGTTTTTCCAAAAAGTTCTGCGGGCCTGATAGCAACTTTGAATCTAAGGAGATGGGAGAAAAATCTTCAAAAAGCATATGATAAATCGGGAAATGATACGGATTCCAAAGTTATTTTCTACAGGAGAAAAACAAGTCATGAGATATCAAAGCTCAGGGACTGGCTGGAAGCCGAAGATGGAAAAGGCAAGAACGCTTCTTTGATCGGTCCCCTGAAGCCGGCCTTGGGGCAGTATGAATCAAACTTCAGGCAGCTTGTTGCCAATCAAGATGCCTCTTACATGAAAAAAAAGGCAATGATAAGCTCCGCCCGTGCCATAGAGAACAACACTAGAATGCTCAATGGCTTTTTAGCTCAGGACAAGAATGACATATCGACCATGATATCCCAAATGGAAATCACCTTGCTTCAGTGTCGAAGGGCGGAGAAGAATTTCCTTATGCGGCATGACCGGCCAAGCGCGGATAATTTTGCCAAGGGCATCCTGGCTTTAAGAAAACACGAGGCCGGAATGAGGCATGTGACCGAAGACAAGGCCATCTTGGGTTTGTTGGATGACATTAATGCAGAACTTGCCAACTATGAGAATTCCTTTCAGGATATAAAAGGATTGTACGATTCTGCGACCTTTGATCCGGTCCATGATCGGGCGCTGTCAAAAATTAGCGATGAGGTGACCCTGACGGCGGAGCCCAAAGTCACCCCTTCGTCTGTGGATACAACCGGGAGCGTGATAGAGGCAGCCAGAAATTTGGAATATTATGTTAATATATTCCCGGAAAATTCCACACCATTGATATCTATCTTGCAGGCCAGAAGATGGGAGAAAAACTTTCAAAAAAGATATGACAGACTGACCGGGGCGGCGGATTCTAAATCGATCTCTTACATAAGAAAGACCGAGCAGGAGATATCAAAGATCAGAGAGTGGCTGCGGTCTGCGAAAATGAAAGGGAGGACCGGGGCTGAGCCGGCTCCATTAAAATCGGCCCTGGATCGATATGAATTTAATCTTGCACAGCTTGCTCGTAATGTTGATGCGTTTTATATCAAGAAAAAAGAGACCGTGGGCTCCGCACGGCGCCTGGAGCGGTCCGTTCAAATGATCAAGGGGAAAGTCTTTAAAACCAGAACCGAAACCGACATAGACGGCTTGTACTATCTAAGGCCAAAATCGCCCGTACACGGCCAACCGGAAGGAAATTATCATGACGTGGGCGCCCTCGTACGGAACCGACCGTCAAGGTATGGCTACAGGCATTGTAAAAACTGGGTGCAGTTTTATTTTGACCAGGAGGGCCGATATAACAAAGAGAAACTCGTATCTTCCGTATACTTTCATATCTGGATCAGAACAGTCAACAACAGCATAGACGTGGGTTACGAACAAGGCGGAAAGTATAGCGGCGGCCCTGGTGGAATGGATGCTCTTACCTCAATAAGCTATGATGCTTCAAAAGGGTATTCCGCCAAGAATGGTTGTTCTCTGATAACCGGCAAGATAGACATGAATTGTTTTTTAAAAGGGGAAGAGATATATAGATTTGCCATAAAACTCTCACGGCATTCAGGCTACCCGTCCATAGTTATTGAGCCCACCCAGTATTCATTCATAATCATTAACCCGGCTTGTGACAGCATACTGAAATCAACGGATAGCGACGGTGACGGCCTCAATGACTATGAAGAGATGTTCGTGCATTACAGCAACCCGCATGACGAGGATACCGACGGTGATGGATTTTCCGACAGAACAGAGGCATTGAAGGGGACATCCGCCAATATTAATGATCTGTATTCCGGGCGGGTCATAGATGTCATCACTGATACTCCTCACATAGATCATCATAAGGATATTGACGGCGACTGGATTGTTGATAAAAAAGAGAGATACGTAAATACCAAGTTTACACTTCACGGCAACCTGACCATTCGCGGCGGCGGTTGCCTGGCCCTGGATAACTGTATCCTGGATATGAACGGAAAAGCAAAGAATAAGCACATACATGTGGATAAAGGCAGCACTTTGACTCTAGAAAAGACGAAGGTTGATCTTAACGAAACTGGCTACTGGTACAGGATTGTAGAGGGCGGCAAGGTCGAAGTCAATTCCGACTTTGACATTTACGGAAGGCTGGATTTAAGGCAGAGCGTGCTCAGGAACAGCTTCGGCATTAAGGTTCATCAGGGAAGCAAGGTGCACATATGCGACAGCGGCATCCTGAATTGTTATCATTTAAGCCATGAAGGGGAATCGGCTGCCAAGATAGAGCGCAGCCTTATCTCAACCTTCATTGGAATCCCTTTATATTGTAAGTCATCGTCACCTATTATAACCGACACGATTCTCAGTGTCGAATATGGCGGCGTGGGAGTTTACTGCTTTGGTTCATCCCCATCCATTGATAATTCCAAGATTTTTGTATGTGAAGATGAAGATTCGGACAGCACTGCATTTATTTTGGTAGAGAATTCTCATCCGGTGCTGTCAAGCACTCTCTTTAATAATAAAAGGGTGAGGCGTGACAACACCTCATCTATAGTATTTCAGTGAGCATTTCTTTTATAACATCGCCCGTTAACGGCTTTACAATGTAATTGCTCACTCCGGCCTGGACCGCTTCCAGAACGGCGCTTTTCTGCGCCTCTGCAGTAACCATCACAAACGGAGTATTTTCTATGGATTCATCGCTTCTTACAGCTTTCAACAATTCAAGGCCACTCATCTTGGGCATGTTCCAGTCGGCCAGTATGAGGCCGATTTCTTGTTTCTTGATCACCGCAAGGGCGGTTGTCCCATCATCGGCCTCCACTATCTTTGTGAAACCGATCTGTTTGAGAAGTTTTTTTACTATGCGCCGCATCCTGGCAAAATCGTCCACCACCAGTACTTTCATATTCAGATCCACAATTCATCTCTCCTTCGAAGTTTCTTTCACTTTGGTAATCTCGCCAACAGCATCCTTTATTAACAGTTATCACTGATTTCAAACAGCCCCGGCACATCCAGGATGAGGCCCACCAGGCCATCAGCCATGATGGCGCCACCGGCAAGCCCTTTCACACTGTTCAACTGTCCACCCCCGCCCAGGCTCTTGATGACAACTTCCTGCTTGCCGACGAGCTCATCTACCAGGATGCACTTCCACTGGCCGTCACTTTGAGCCACTACAACAATCGCTTCCCATGGATTCTGGCATGCCGGCTCAAAGTCAAAAAGCTCATGGAGCCTGACCAAAGGGTAAAGGTTGTCCCTGATCTTGATCATCTCACCTCTTTCGACCACCGTGGTGCAGTCCGCCCTGGCAGGCCTCAGGGACTCAAGCACCGAGGTTGTGGGGATGATATAATTACCGTCCCCTGCGCGGACAGTCACGCCATCGATAACGGCCAGAGTCAGGGGCAGTTTCATCAGGATCGTTGTCCCCTGATTTGTTGCCGAACGGATGTCAAGTGTTCCGCGCATATTGTCAATGACGCCCTTGACAACGTCCATACCTACGCCGCGGCCGGACACATCGGTCACCTCATCGGCCGTTGAAAAGCCCGGCTGAAAAATAAGACCGTAGACTTCCTTATCAGGCATGTTTTCACCCGATTCGATGAGGTTGCACTCTATGGCTCTTGCGACGATCTTCTCCCGGTCAAGCCCCCTGCCGTCATCTGAAATCTCAATCACGATATTTCCTCCCTTGTGATAGGCATTCAATCTCACCGTTCCAGTCTCGGATTTGCCCATCGCCTTTCGCACCTCGGGTCTCTCAATACCGTGATCAACAGAATTCCTCACCATGTGCACCAGTGGATCATAGATCTCGTCGACCATGTGGCGGTCTATCTCGGTCTCCTCGCCGATCATTTCAAGAAACACCTTCTTGCCGGACTTTCTCGAAAGGTCCCGAACCAGGCGAATCATCTTCTGAAAGGTCTGCTTGATTGGAACCATGCGCATCGACATCGATATCCTCTGGATCTCGGAGGTAATCCTCTTGAGCTGGCCCAGGCTGGCATGAAGTGTTCTGTCCTGCTCGACCAGGCCGCTCATTCCCCGGCTCAACATCGCCTGAGTAATTACCAGTTCTCCAACCATATCGACCATGTCGTCCAGCTTTTCCGTATCAACCTTTACAACCCGAGCTGACTCTACCCCATTTCCTGAAACACCGGAAGCCATGCGACGACTCTGTGCCCGAAGCGCCCCGGCCACATCCCTGGCCGTGGTCCTCTTATCGGCTATGAGAAGCTCGCCGAGCTTCTTGCCCTGGCCGCTCGGGTCTTTCTGCCTTTCCAGTGCCCAGGCAACATCAGGCTCTGTCACAACCCCCTTTTCAATCAAAATCCTTCCGACATGAGCATCATTGCCTACCGGAACATCTGAGGTTTCGGATTGAATCTTCTCAACCTCACCGGCTCGAAGCCTTCCTAATCGATCAAAGAACGCCTCCAACCCGAAATCAGCCGGTTCAACCATGCCGGTTTCGAGCCCCCGCCTGAGATGGCCGATCATTTCCTTCATTAAATCGGCTGCATCCAAAACCAGATCAGTGACGGTTTCATCCACGATCAGCGTTTGATCCCTGGCATCGTCCAACAGGGTTTCCACCTCATGGGCAAGCCGATTGATATCGGAAAAACCAAGAAAAGCGGAAACACCCTTGATCGTGTGAAAAGGCCTGAAAATCGCATTGATCACCTCGATGTTCTCCGGATCCTGTTCAAGATCAAGGACACTGACCTCTATAGTTCCAAGATGTTCCATGGCCTCCATTATGAAATCTTCAACAAGTTCACTGTCCCGGGCAATGTCGTACATTGCCGCGTCTGCTCTTTCCGTATAATCACTTTTGAAATCCGCCGCTTCGCTCTTGCCCTCAACAATATCTGAATCTGAAACACTCCATTCGGGCAGAAACCTTGCTATCTTCTCAGAAGCATCCTCGATGTCTGCATCACTCAAAATCCGCTGAAACAGCGATACGCCCTTCTCAATCTGTTCTATCCCTTGCTGGGGCTCGGGCAGCTCATCAAGCGCCAACATTTCCGCAACGGACTTTATTGCCCTGCCAAGGCTGGCAAAAGTCTTTTCTCCGGCTTCCGCAAACACATTGATAACTTCATCCAGACGGTTCAGGACAATACCGAATCCCTCAACATCCTGTGGCTCCAGCATCACCACTTCCAGGGCAAGTTTGTCGACCAATTCTTTTGCAGTGTTCAAATAGTCTTTCATTTAAATACTATAGCCGAAGTCTTATCCAGCCTTACCCTCCTTGCATTAAAGTTGGTGCCTGACAGCACCGGGTGTGAGTTTTCAACCAGAATAAATGCTGAGCTGTCAGAGTCCTCGTCTTCACATACATGGATTTTGGAATTGCTAATTGACGGAGACGACCCAAAGCAGTAGGCCCCTATACCGCCGTATTCCACACTTAGAATGCTTTCTCTTATAATGGGTGACGATGACTTGCAGTACAGGGGTATCCCAATAAATGTTGAGATAAGGCTTCGTTCTATCTTTGAATCTGAGGCCCCCTCATAGCTTATGTGGTAACAATTCCGGATATGGCTGTCGCGTATGTTCGTCTTGCTTCCCTGGTGAATCTTAATGCCCAAGCCGTTCTCAAGCACAGTTTCCTCTAAGTTTAACGTTCCATAAACGTCAAACTCGGAATCTACTTCGACCTGCCCTCCTTCTACAATTTTATACCAGTAGCCTGTTTCGTTAAGGTCAACCTTGGTCTTTTTTAGAGTCAAAGTGCTCCCTTTATCCACATGTATGTGCTTATTCTTTGCTTTTCTGTTCATATCCAGGATACAGTTATCAAGAGTCAGACAACCGCCGCCGCGAACGGTCAGATTGCCATGAAGCGTAAACCTGGTGTTTGCATATCTCTCCTCTTTATCGACTATCCAGTCTCCGTCAATGTTCTCATGATGATCTATGTGAGGCGTATCAGTGACGCCGGCTATGACCCGCCCGGAATACAGATCATTAATATTGGCGGATGTCCCCTTCAATGCCTCTGTTCTGTCGGAAAATCCATCATTGTCGGTATCCTCATCATGCGGATTGCTGTGATAAACAAACATTTCTTCATAATCATTGAGGCCGTCACTGTCGCTATCCGTTGATTTCAAAATGCTGTCACATGCCGGGTTAATGATTATGAAGGAATACTGGTTGGGCTCCATGACTATGGACGGATAGCTTGAATGCCGCGAAAGTTTTATGGCAAATTTGTATATCTTGTCCCCTTTTAAAGGACAATTCATGTCTACCTTGCCGGTTATCAGGGAACAGCCATTCCTGGCGGAATAGCCTTTTGATGCATCATAGCTGATCGGAATAAAGTGATCCATTCCGCCACGACCGCCGCTATAGTTTCCGTCTCTTTCATAACCCACGTCTATACTGTTGTTGACTGTTCTGATCCAGATATGAAAGTATATGGAAGATATGAGTTTCTCCTTGGTATATCGGCCGTCCTGGTCAAAATAAAACTGCATCCAGTTTTTACAATGCCTGTAACCATACCTTGACGGTTGGTTCCCAACAAGGGAGCCCACGTCGTGATAATTGCCTCCGGGTTGGCTGTGTACGGGCAATTTTGGGCTTAGATAATATAAGCCGTCTATGTCGGTTTCAGCCCTTGTTCGAAGGACTTTTCCTTTGATCATTTGAACAGACCGCTCCAGATGCCGGGCAGAGTCTATGATCTGTTTTTTCTTGACATAAAATGCATCAACATTACGAGCAATCTGTGCAAGATTAAATTTATATCGATCAAGGGCTAACCTTAATCGAGCAACATCGGCTCGGGCCCTGCCCTTCATTTTCTTAGAATCCAACCAGTCCCTGATCTTTGACATCTCCTGCTCGATTTTTCTTATGTATAGCATAGACATAGAGTTTATGCCGCTGGTCAGCCTGTCATATCTTTTGCGAAAATTCTTCTCCCACCTTCTTGCCTGTAAGACAGATACCAATGGTGTGGAATTTTCCGCAGAAATGTTGATATAGTATTCCAAATTCCGGGCCGCCCCGATCAAACTCCTGGTTGCATCCACGGACGACGGCGTAACAGCGGGTTCCGCCATCAGGGTCGCCTCATCGGTGATTTTCGACAGCGCCGGATCATGGACCGGACCGAAGGTTGTAGAGTCGTACAATCCTTTTATATCCTGAAAGGAGTTTTCATAGACGGCAATTCTTGCATGAATATCCTCCAACAGACTCAATATTGTCTTATCTTTGGTCACGGACCGCAAGCCGGCCTGGTGTTCTCTAAAAGTCTGAATTCCCCGCGAAAAATTATCCGCGCTTGCCCAGTCATGCCGCAGTAGAAAATTCTTCTCGGCCCTCCGGCACTGAAGAATCGCGATCTCCATTTGACATGAGATGTCGGCCATCCGATCACTGTCTTGGGCTAAACAAGTCTTGATCATTTGGATGCTATTTTCTATTTTCCTGGCGGACCCTATCATCACCTTTTTCTTCATGCGGCAGGCATCTTGATTGGCAACAAATTGCTTGAAGTTCAATTCATACTGTTGCAAAGCCGCTCTTGCCGTCCCCAGGCAGGCAGCATTTGCTACTTTGCTGTCACTGGTTTCTATTAAATCCCTGAGCTTTGATATCTCACTGGTCGTTTTTCTTCTGCAGAAAATGCCTTTAGAATCTGCACCACTTCCTGATTCATCATACGTTTTCTGAAGATTTTTCTCCCATCTCCTTAAATTCAAAGTTACTATCAGGCCCGCGGAACCTGCCGGCAGAAGTTGAACATAATATTCCAGGTTCCGCGCTGCCTCTATCAAACTCCTGGGTACACCCATGGACGACGGCGTAACAACGGGTTCCGCCATCAGGCTAACCTCGTCGGTGATCTTTAACAGCGCCGAATCATGCATAGGCCCAAAGGTTGTAGAGTCGTACAATCCCTTTATGTCCTGAAATGCGTTCTCATAGGTGGCAATTTCTGCACGAATATCGTCCAACAAACCCAATACTGTCTTATCTTTGGTCACGGACCGCAAGCCGGCCTCGTGTTTTCTCAGGGCCTGAACCCACCGGGCAAAACGATCCCGGCTTGCCCGGTCATGCCGCATGAGAAAATTTTTCTCCGCCCTTCGGCATTGAAGGAGGCTGACTTCCATTTCCGATACATGGAGAAAGGCTTTACTACCACCTCCCCTCGCTAGCTTGATATAAAATCCTGTTGCGCTGAGCACAGCTACTACTGACAAGCATAGCAACAGCTTTTGATATCGCTTGAGTCCGGATAGGGTTTTCATTTCAACAGGGTTGATAATCCCTCACCCGCCCTTTCACTACAATAGGGGTAGTGCGGGAGGGTATATTGATTTAGTTAGAAATTCCTGAAATCACCATCCTCCATAGGAATAACCTCTTCAGGGGGAACTTCTTTCTTGTTTTCAGGTGCAATTGCTACCTCTTTGGCTTCTTTGCTCCGGGACTTTTTGGCAGGAGCTGCGAGGGCCTTTGGAATATCACCGGCAAGGCCCCTTGCGGCTGTCTTTCGTTCTGTGCCAACTCCAATATGCCTGCCGCTCCCATTTTGACCGGACGCGCCAACTATGGCCATTAAATCGCCTACCATATCCTTCATCTGCTCGGCCTGCGCATTCATCTCTTCAGAGGCAGAAGCGGATTCCTCGGCATTGGAAGCAGACTGCTGGGTCACGTCGTCCATCTCGGCCACGGCCTTGTTCACCTGCTCGATCCCCTGGGCCTGCTCCTGTGAAGACGCAGCGATCTCGCCTACCAGCTCGCCCACCTTGTCGGCGCTTTTGGCCACCTCGCCGAACGCCTCATTGGTCTTGGTCACGGTCTCTGCGCCGTCCCTGACCTTTTTGACAGTCCCTTCAATCAGGCCGGCTGTGTTTTTTGCCGCATCAGCAGAGCGCATGGCAAGATTTCTGACCTCTTCGGCCACTACGGCAAATCCGGCCCCGGCCTCACCGGCCCTGGCCGCCTCAACCGCCGCATTCAGGGCCAGCAGATTCGTCTGGAAGGCAATCTCGTCGATGGTCTTGATGATTTTTGAAGTCTCTTCACTCGCTTGAGTAATCTCTTCCATTGACTTTGTCAGTTCACCCATGGAATCGTTTGCACTACGCACAACCTGATTGGCTTCCGTCATAAGATTATTCGCCTGATTGGCATTGTCGGCATTCTGTTTCGTCATGGAGGCCATCTCCTCCAGAGACGAAGATGTCTCCTCCAGGGATGACGCCTGCTCGGCTGAGCCTTCAGCCAAT
Organism: Desulfobacterales bacterium; assembly: GCA_013375395.1. Lineage (GTDB taxonomy): Bacteria > Desulfobacterota > Desulfobacteria > Desulfobacterales. Next base: position 12,631 of record JABXJW010000035.1, on the reverse strand, counting down.
GACTGGCTGGAAGATGAGACCTGGGCAGACGCCGATGCCACCTGGCCGGCGCCATCGTTCAGGCCCTCGATGATCCGGTTGATCGGTTTGGTAATGGCGCGGGTGATAAAAAAGGCAAGCAATGCCCCGAGCACAATGGCCACCAGGGAACCGATAATCATAATACCGTTGGCCATAGATATCCGGCCTTCCATCTCTGCTTTTTGATCAGCGCGGGCTTCATCACAGATCTTCAGGGCGGCTCTGGCTGCCGCTACCATCTCCTTGTCGGCCTCCTTTTTCTTTTCTATAAGCCTCACAACCTCGTCAAATTCAGCTTTATACTCCTTGGCCGAAAATATCACATTGTCTGCTTGCACCCGATTTTTGGCCTGGCGAAAGCGTGACCTCATGTCCCTGGCCAGGCTGAGGATATCTTCCACACAATTGTCAACCTTTTCGACATACGTCTTGTCACCACGCAGAATGAAATTCTTCTCCTGCCGTCTCGATTCCAAAGCCAACTTGATAAGTTGGTTGGCATCATCGGCCTTGGTTAATTTGTCGTCTAACTTGGCTTCGTCGGCATTCGCCTTACGTAAAGCTTGATATTCGGCTTTTTGTTCCTGCCGTATTTCCTCGGTAGTTTTCAGAAACGCCCTGGCTGCCTTAACCATCTTGGCATCAGCGGCTGACTGCTTCTCCGTCAAGTCCACCAACAGAGCAAACCCTTTTTCGTATTTGCCAATCGCAGAAATCACCTCGTCCATTTGCTGTCTGTTGACAGAATCCTTGAATTTTTCCTTGGTCTCGTTCGCCTGCTTCTTAATGTCAGCCACTTTATTTTGAACCTTGTCGATGTATTCCTTGCCCCCGCGTATGACAAAATTTTTTTCTTGCCTGCGCGACTCCAGCAGGTATTTGACTATGCGGTTTACATCATCGACCTTGTCCACCCTGTCCGAAACGCCGAACAGGCCGTTGTAACCAACAAAGGCTACCACGGCAAGCAGCACCAGCACGATGGCAAATCCGCCCCCTATCCTGGCTCCAAGTTTTAGATTTTTTAGCATTTTCAGTCCCCTCCTTTGTTAGTCATTAGTCATTGGTCATTGGTTACTGGTCACTGATCACTGGTTACTGATCACTGGTCACTGGTTACTGATCACTGGTCACTGCCCTCTGTCCTTTGCCATCTGTCCTTTGCACTCTGCACTTTCAATCCGCATTCCGAAATCCAAAATCGGTCTTACGCTGCATTCTCCAGGGCGGCAAGTTCTTGAGCATTCAGAACCTGATCTATATCGAGGAGAATCCTGACACCCCCTTCTATCTTGGCCATCCCGAGGATGTAGTCCGTATTATATTCGGTGCCGAAAGTAGGCGTATCCTCGATCTCATCGCCTTTGATGCTCAATACTTCCGAAACCGAATCGACCACGATGCCGATCTGGACGACTCCCGCCCCGTCTCCAGTGCCTTCGAGCTCCACGACAATAATGCAAGTGCGCTCCGTGTAGTCGCTCGCCTCAATGCCGAACCGCAGCCTCAGGTCCCCCACAGGGATCACCTTGCCCCGAAGGTTAATCACGCCCTTCACGAATTCCGGTGTCTGTGGCACGGTGGTGATAGTCATCATCCCGATGATCTCCTTCACCTTCAGGATGCCTATGCCATATTCTTCATCGGCCAGAGCAAAAGTCAGGTATTTCCCCTCTCTGTTTGTCACGGCCTTTGCATGGTCCATTGTTTCGCCTTCTGTCATGGGCTTTCACCTCCTTCTTTTATTAGTCATTTTTATTAGTAACGGCGTATTCTGAGTCTCCGATCTGCACCGCTAATCAGCCTCATCATCCTCTTGGGGGTGAGAGGCTTTTGGCACCAGTCATCCAATTCCGGCCGCATCGTTTCAAGCATCGTCTCGGTCACACCAAAGCCGGAGGTAACAACTACTGAAATTTCCGGATAATTTTCCTTTATCCACTTCAGGAGTTCCATACCGCCAACATCCGGCATAATGACATCCGTAATGACCAGATCGTATGGCACACCGTTGCGAGCGGCATCACTGATTTTTTGACGGGCATCTTTGCCGTCGCATGCAGACTCAGGAACAAAACCTTCTCTCCTTAGATGCCGTCTTATTGTCTTGACAAATTCAGGTTCGTCATCAACTATCAGTATTCGTTTAATGACCTCCATCATGATCTCCCTTTTCTGTTTTCGATTTCACTACTGTCTACGAGTCGACACGTTTTTTATCCTAGAGCAACCAGCATGCCGCACGGGCAAGGCATGCCAAATTACTTCTAATACCATGTATTTGCAGTACTTTTTAAGGCTTGTGGTGGAGAAGTCCGAAGGCACTGCGGCGACGTAAATGTCACGTCAATTTAAAACAGATGAAGGGCGTTTCAACCAGCGAAGGGAATAACTACTTGATATGGCCGGGAATGGCGGGAACGACCTTTTTGTCGCCAGGCAACGACCTAAAAGTCATAGGGCTTTTGGATTTTGGATTGCAGATTTTGGATCGCAGGAAATGAATCCAAAATCCAAAATGCTATAGGAGGGCTTTCCATCGTGGATTCTTTTTCATCTGGGCTAACTTCCGTTGCACATGTCTCACCGAAACACCCAGTATCCGGGCAGCTTGCTTCCGGTCGCCATTTGTATGCTTCAGGACATAGGCCATGTGCATTTCAACGTCTTCTTTCAGGCTGCACAGGGTGCGGGAAAGGGAAGAAACGGGGGCAGATTCCTCACCCAGGTGATGAGGCAGTATCTGGGTCGAATCGGCAAGGAGCACGGCATTTTCCACCAGTTGGGACAGTTGCCGGATGTTGCCCGGAAAGTCTTTATGAGTCAACACGTCCATGGCTTCTGGGCTGAACCCACGCACATCCTTCTTGTAGCGCGCGCATGCCTTTTCCAGAACATGGGAAGCAATGAGAGGAATATCCGCTTCCCTTTCACGAAGTGGAGGCAGATGGACATGAGCCCATTTTAGCCGGTACAACAGGTCCAGCCTGAATCTGCCTTCCAGGCATGCCTTCTCCAGATCCGCATTGGTAGCCGAAACAATGCGCACGTACGCCGGAATCTGCTTTGATTCGCCAAGGCGAACCACGGTCTTTTCTTCCAGTACCCGGAGGAGTTTGACCTGAAGATTGACGGGAATCTCCGCGATTTCATCCAGAAAAAGGGTTCCACCGTTTGCCTGCTCAAAATAGCCTGCATGATCCGTGGTCGCGCCTGTAAAAGCCCCTTTGGCATGCCCGAAAAACTGGCTTTCAAACAGCGTTTCCGGGATAGAGGAAACATTCACCGCCACAAAAGGCCCGTTTTTCCTTGAACTTGCACGATGGATGCCCTGGGCCAGCAGTTCCTTGCCGGTTCCCGATTCGCCGGTTACAAGGATAGGATTCTCACTTGCCGCCATGATCTGGGCGTATGAAAGCAAATCCTTCATTCGCGGGTCCCGGGTAATGATGTCGGAGAAGGCATCAGGGACCCCTGTTTCGGGGCCGGCTGAACGTGCCCCTGCCAGGCCGGCCAGCAGACCCTTGTGCTCGTATGCTCTCTCAATGGCCAGAAAAAGGAATTCATTGTCCACCGGCTTTACCAGATAATCATAAGCGCCAAGGCGAACGGCTTTAACCACGGTGGAGATATCGTCCACTGCTGTCAGCACAATGAATTCCGTATAGGGCTTGAAAGGTTTTGTGGCTTCCAGGACCTGTAAGCCGCCCACTTCCGGCATGATGAGATCAAGAAGGACAACGTCAAAATCTTTTTCTTTGATCAGGCTGATGGCATCCCCGCCATTGTCGCAGATCTCAACAGCATTCAAACCGTGCCGTCTCAAGATGAGTCTCACCGAGGTCAGGGCCGTCTTTTCATCGTCAACGATAAGGATTCTCATACTCTTTGCCTGCCGGTGGTGTTTATGATCTCGAACAGTCGGTTCATCTTGAATGGTTTTTGCAGCAGGTGATCCGGTTCAGGAGTTCCGGCAGGTTTTTGCTTGAGTGCATCGGGATGCTCCGAATACAGAATGACCGTCAACAATGGGAACCTCTCTTTGATCTTTTCAAGGAGCTCCCACACGGTTATTGCCGGCATCCCGATCTTTGACACAACAATGTCTGCCTCCGGGTGCTGCTCCAGATACGCCATAACGCTTTCCGGGTCGCAAGTGGTTTCAAAGAATTCGTTCCCGGCCTCAAACTCTGTCTTAAGCTCGTTCAAAAATCCCACGTCATCATCCGCCCAGAGGATAGAGGGGCGAAGATCCAGCCTGGCATCCCTGCGGTCAACCGGAACGATCACCGTAAAGCGGCTTCCAATCCCCGGCCGTGAAAGCACGGCAATAATCCCATTGTGATCCCGGATCAAACCGTATGAGACGGAAAGCCCCAGCCCGGTGCCGCCGGCATTGCGCCGGGTGGTAAAAAACGGCTCGAAAATCCGCTTCACCGCCCCGGGCTCCATGCCTGTGCCGTTATCCTCGACCTGGATCGAAACGGAATTAAGCCTGTCAATGTATCGCGTTGTAACGGAAATTCTTCCTCTGTCTCTGTCAGGGATAGCACAGGCTGCGTTCAGCATCAGATTCGCAGCCACCTGCTCCAGCTTTTGGAAGTGCCCGTGCACTTGCGGTAGATTATTGCCAAGGTCCACGTCTATTCTGCCAACGTGTTTCCTGATCTGGCCCCCGACAATAGTCAGCGTATTTTCAATCACGTCATTGACTTGAACAAGTTTCGCATGTGTGGATTCATCTAAGCGAGCAAAATTTTTCAGGTTGTCTACCACTTTGCTGATACGCTCCGAACCGGTCTTGATGGCCCCGATTATTTCATCCATGTCCCGGCATAACTCATTGATCGTCATGTTGCCTTTTCGCCATTGCGGATGGGCGGCGGCATAATCAGCGATGATCGGGTTAAATATTTGCCAGGTTTCTTCCAACAGCGGTATATTGTACGTGATGAAACTGTTCGGGTTGTTGAGTTCATGTGCAACACCAGCCACCATTTCTCCCAGGGAAGCAAGTTTGTCGGCCTGGACAACCTGCTGAAGACGGTACTCGGATTCCCGGCTAAGTCTTTTCTCCTCACTGATGTCTCGCCAGGTTCCGACAATGTGGCTGATCTTGCCACCGGGCAGCCTCACAAGTCGCCGCCTGTCACCGATCCATTTGTATGACCCATCGGCAATCCGGAAACGATACTCACAATGGTATTTCTCGTGTTCAAACAATGCAGGCAACTCCGCCAATACCCCCTCCAGGTCGTCCGGGTGAATATGATCAACCCAAAATTTTGGTTCCTCAATAAATTTGTCCGGCGTGTATCCTGTAACTTCCTCAATTGTACCTGCGACATAGGTTATTCCGAGATCATCCTTTGCTTTGCAGGTAAAAGGAACAATCGGCAGGGACTCCAACAGCACCGATAATTGTTCTGTGGTGTGCTTTAACTCCTCCTCGGCCCGCTTGCGCCCGGTAATATCCTGTCCCTGGGCTATAGTGGCGATGACGGTGGTGCCGTCTTCAGCAAATATGGCAGCAGAGTTCCAAAGCACGATCCTGACTGCCCCATCTGCCCTTAGGATTGGAATCTCTACAGCCTCCCACCTTTCTCCCGTCATCGTGCGGCGGATGTGAGCCATTGCTTCCTCTCGCCTGTCCTCTGAAAAGAGAATATCAAGCGGGGCGCCCAAGACCTCGTCGGCGCCCTTTTGAATCAGGCGCTTAAAAGCATGATTAAACCGGGTAATCCTGAATTCCGGGTCCCAGACTATGATAGGAGCGTTGGCATAGTCGATCAGGTTCTCCAGGTAATCGCGTGTCTGTCTGAGATCTTCCTCTGCCCGCTCACGCTCTTCTATCTCGACCCGCAGCTCCTCGTTCGCCTGGCGCAATTCGGCAAGGAGCCTGCGGTTCTCCTGCTCGGTTCGCAATGCCTTCCAGGCCCTGACGACGGTTTGGGTGACGATCTCAGGGGTAAACGGCTTTTCCAGGAAATCATAGGCTCCTTCCTTCAACGCCTCTACAGCCGCGTCCTTGCTCGCATAGCCCGTCATAACGATTGCACCGATCGAGGGACGCATATTCCTGGCGGCCCGGATGAGATCCATCCCGTACATCTCTTCCATCATCAGGTCCGCCAGGAGGATTTCGTAAGGCGTGTCTTTGAGGATGCGCAGAGCCTCTTCCGGCGATTCAGTGCCGGTGACTTCAAATCGCCTCTTCAAGATATCGATCACCGAGCGAACGACAATTTCCTCATCGTCCACAACAAGGATGCGCGGAGAACCGGGCACTTCCATGGGAACCTTTTCCTGCTTCAGGCGCATCTCCACTATCGCCCGCAACTCCAGCGGATCAAGCGGCTTGTATACAATCTCGTCTGCGCCGAGGCGAAGCTTGTTTTTCTCCGTCTGCTCGGGGCTTTCCGAAGACATCAGGATGATCGCCACGTTGCCGTGCTCCCGGGCCGCCCGCACAATCTCATCGCAAGTTGAATTCGGCAAGCCCCGGTGAACAAAGACCATGTCAAAAGGCTCCCGGAGTGCCTTCATTGCCTCTGCCTCAGAGCCTGCGGCCGTAACAGAGTGGCCTACGGCTTCCAGGGCCGCCTTGACCGAAGCGCACACAATTGGCTCTTCGTCAATGACAAGAACATTTGCTTTACGCATCATGTATTTTCCTTAGTTACCAGCTACCAGTTGCCAGTGATCAGTGGTCACTGATTACTTATCACTGGCAACTGTTCACTTATCACCAACAACAGGCAGCTTAATCCGAAACGTCGTTCCCCTTCCCAGCACCGAATCCACCATGATCTCCCCTCCGTGGTTCTGAACAATCCCATAGGCAATCGAAAGCCCCAGCCCTGTGCCTTTGCCGATCGCTTTTGTAGTGAAGAACGGATCAAAGATTCGATCCAGATTTTCCCGTGGTATACCCGGACCGGTGTCGGAAATAGCAACCTCGCAATCCGGGCTGTCGCATTTTGCGCACACAGTGATTTCCCCGCCCGGGTCCATGGCCTGGATTGCATTGAGCGCAATATTGGTAAAGATATGCTGAAGCTGGTTGGCGTCTCCACGAATCGGGGGCAGGCCTTTCGGGATCTCGCGGATCATTTTGATTCGCTTATGGCGCATTTGTGCGCCGATGAGATCGAAAGTCCTGGAAATCACATCAGACAGATCCACCAGGGTCATTTCCGACTCTGATTGCCTGGAAAAGGCAAGAAGGTTGTCCGCGATCGATTTGCACCGCTGCGCCGACGTCTTGATCAGATCGAGATGCTCAGGGAACCCGGGGAGCCGAGAGCGAATTTCTTGAGGGGCATTTTCAAGCTTTTCTTTCAACAGGACTGCATAGGTAAGAACTCCGGTGAGGGGATTGTTCATCTCATGAGCCACCCCGCTGGCCAGTTCACCCACGGCAGACATTTTCCCGCTTTGCACAAGCTGTGCCTGGGTGCGTTTAAGCTCTTCCAGATTGGCTTCGAGCTCAGAGGTGAGGCGCTTTCGCTCAGTAATGTCGTCGAAGATCACCAGGACCTTTGCCCGCTGCTCCCTCTTCCGGGCGGACAGGGGTTGCCTCGTGGCTTCTTCTTCTTCTTCTTCTTCTTCTTCTGCAATTCGCAGTCCCGCAACCGATACACTAAAAGTTGAAGGCTCATCCCTGCCTATAATTGTTTGCGATATCTCCAGGTTACGGATCTCTCCGCCTTCAGTGAGCACCATCTCAACAGTAACCTCAAGTTCCGCCGATGGAACCAGCTCGACAAGGCGCATCCCTGCCGGCTCCTCATCCCCGAAAAGCGCCGAGAAGCCGGGGTTGACGGCAACTATGCCGCCTTCTTCGTCAAGGGCCGCCAGGCCGGAAGGAATAGTCCTTACCACACCGTCGCTGAAGGCGCGCGCCGCGTGCAGCTCGCTGATGAACCGCCGGATCTCGCGCATATCCCGCGCCACCGCTACGACCGCCGAAAGGTTTCCCTCACTGTCCCTCATGGCCGAACCAGTAAGAGACATCGGAATCTTCCGGCCGTCCCTGGCGCGGTAGTTTACATCTACGTTTGTAACCGCACCATTCTCGACGAGCCCGGCCAGCTTTGTCCCCCGGAAGACTTCTTCTTCTTCTTCTTCTTCTTCTTCTTCTGGAATAACTTTGCCAAAAGGTTGCCCTATAAGTTCTTTTTCGTCGTAGCCCAAGAGCGTGCACGCGGCGTAGTTGACGGCCTGAATGCTGCCGTCCGGAGAAACCACAATAAGGGCGTCGGTCATGGAGCCAATGATGTTGTTGATATAATCCTTTGTAATGCGCAATTGTTCCGCCCTCATTTTCTCCGATGCCGCCATCTCCTGTATCTTCCTAATTGACTGTCTCAAATCCACTGCCATTTTCTTAAATGAAGCTGCCAGTTCGCCGATTTCATCTTTTGACTCGACCTCCATCGGGGTATCAAGGTTCCCCCTGCCGATTTCAACCGCAGCATCTCTCAGTTTTATGATGGGGTTGGTGACGGCTTTTGAGATGAAATAGCCCAGACCAATTGCTGCCAGGAAGGCAATAATGGTCGTAATGATGCTATACCTTACGGTATTCCTCACCGCTGTTCTAATTTCCTCTACCTTGCCAATTATCTTTTGCTCTGCACTTTCTTGTAATTTCCTCACAACATTGTCGATTTCCCGCGATAGTGGTTCTGTTTTATCCTCGAAAAACTCCTCCGCTGCCTCGTATCCTTTTTCTTCCTGAAGGCCGACTGTTTTATTTACCAACACTATGAAACTATCTAATTTTGTTTTCAAACTGTTGATTCTCTCCAACTCTTCTTCTTGTGCTGCTGCAATTTTAATCCGGGCCTTTATTGCATCTTCCCAGACTAAAATGGACCTTTGTAGTTCAGAAATACTTTCCTTAATCGCTTCTTTTGCATGCTCTATTTCTTCCGGGCGTTCCTCAATACTCTCCAAAAAGAGATCTCGAATGCTTGACTCAATTCTTTGAATGTGATAATTAATTTCAATAGCATTTTTTATCTCGCCAAAACCACTCAGTACTATCTTATCAACATCCATGCTTATCACTGTGGTGTGTTTGAGTATAATGCCACCAACAACTCCCACCAGCAATGCAATCCCTGCAAACCCGAAAATCATTTTATAAATTATTCTCATGTCCGCTTCCTCACGTACTTAATCAAACTTCTTACACAGCCTCTTTTTCGCCTGTGCAGCTCCCACCGGCGCAAATGTCCGCACCACACGCTTCATTTGATCGAGATGACCGATCAGGGCTGTGACGTCTCTGAGATCCTGAACAACTACAACAAAGCCGGCCGGGTTTCCGGAAAATTCGAGCCGGGACACCGAGAGCACCACCGGCAAAGGACCATCTTTTCCCCGGAATTGCACCTTTACATGGCCCTGAATCTCGCCGAAGCGGCCGGCAGACAGCAGGCTGCGTCCCCGGCTGTCCTCCGGCGCGATAAAGCGCCGCAGCGCCTCGCCGAGAATTTCTCCTTCCTCCCGCGCCAGCAGTCTCACAGCGGCTGGGTTGGCTGTCTGCACAATGCCGGCCAGATCCGTGACAAACAGGGCGTCGTTCATGACTTGAATGATTTTTGCCATTTTATTCCGGGACCGGGCCAACTCCTCGTTCTTGCGGCGCAGCCCGGCAAGTAACTGGGCATTCAGAATGGAAAGACGGTGCTTCTCCCAGGCGCGGCGGACAGAGGAAAGCAAGTTGCCGGGATGAAGAGGCTTGGTAATGTAGTCGTAGACTCCCTCCTTCATGGCGCATACCGCGGTCTCGATGGAGGGATAGCCGGTAATAATCAAGCAGATAAGTTCCGGGTCCAATTCCCGCGCCGCACGGATAAGGGCCATACCGTCCATTTGCATCATCTTCAGGTCCGCAATCAGGATGTTGAAGTCTTTTTCTCGCAGCAAAGCCAACGCAGCAATCGGGTCCTGTTGGATGGCAACCGCAAAGCCGGCAGGCCGGAGAGTATCGCGCACAGCAGAGAGCACTATCTCATCGTCGTCGACTACAAGGACTTTGGGACATACAACTTCTTTTCTAAGATCGCGCCCTTCCAGGACACCCCTCGCCAGCAACCGCAACCGGTTTGGAGAAAGCGGTTTTTCCACATAATTTTCGGCCCCTCGGGTGATAGCAGACTTGGCGGTCTCGATGGTGGCATAGCCGGTCATAATAATGACTTGTGCGGTGGATATCCGCTTGATTTGATGCAAGACTTCCAGGCCGTCAGGCCCCGGCATCTTGAGGTCAAGGAACATAAGATCAAATTGGCGATCTCTGACAAGCTCCAGGGCCTCGTTGCCGTCAGCCACGCTCGATACGGCGTAGCCCTCCGGGGTGAGCACGTCGGTGACTGCGCGACGCACTATCTGGTCATCGTCTACCACAAGGATTCGTGGGCGAACCGGCGCAAGACCTGTCCGGCATGAGCGGGTGCGCACACGGAAACAAGGAATGCCGAGGCGCTTTCGATACTTGGCAACGGAGCGTCGCGACAGAAGAATCCCTTCCTCAGCCAGATGCTGCTTCAGATCCCGGTCGGAAAGGGGCGTTTCTGCGTTCTCCTGACTGATTAGATGCCTTATTCGATCTTCTAACTGGCTGACCGATATCCGCCCGTCCCGGGTGGCAATCCCCAACTGAAGAAGTGAGCGCAGAGGTAGAAAGCCTTTTGGCGTAAATGCCATGCGTCCGGCAACCAGTCTGCTGACCAGAGAAGGATGTATGTTCAGCTCTTTTGCAACCTCGCTCGCTGTAAGGGCTCCCGGAAAACGATTTCCGTCCGCAAGATAATCAGCCTGGGCCATGGCCACGGCAAGAGCGATGTCCTGAAAAATAGAGCAGGCAAGATCCTGGCTGATCGGGATGGCGCGGCCCTTGTGCATGAAACGGATATCTTCTCGAACCACGTCAAAACCAGGATTGGTCTCCACTGAAATCGCCTTCCCCTCGACATTCAGGATAGCATCCGGCAGGCCGTCCGGGCACGGCAGACCCCAGGCGCGAGAGGTTTCGCGCAGCAGGCTCCGGTAACGCTGCACGGCATCCGCCTTGGCCGATTTCGACTCCGGGAATCGGCGCGACAGGCCCATTTCCTCCAGATATTCCAGGAAATGCGAAACTATCAGGACGCCGGCGGATTCATCATCGCCGCCCAGGTCACGATGCAAATAGCGCAGGGTCAACTCAAAGATTCGATGCCAACGTAGATTAAGGACTCTGGGATGATCGCGCAGCCCGGCAGGAAGGTTGAGTGTGCGCCGTGTAAGACAAAGCAGATACCGGTGCTCGAAATCCTGCTCCGATTCGAGCAGCTTCATGTAGGCGGAAAGCTGGTGAACGGTTTCCTCTTTTGCACCTTTGCACCGCCCGGCTCCGGAGTCGATCTTCACCTCGGTATAGATGCACAGTTTTCCGGGGATGCGGATAACGAGATCCACAACGTAGAATCGCTCTCCGGCTTCCAGCCGGACCTGGCTTTCCACAGAGGGTGAGGCGTCCAGCCCCGCCAGATAAAGTCGCATGTATTCGTCATGTTGGAACAGATCGGATAAAGTTAACAGCAGCAGCCGGGGTTCAATACCCCAGACCACGCGCAAAACCTGGGTGATCCGGTTCTCGCGTTTGGATCTGCCGCCCGTCTTGAGCAATGTGGAAAAGAGATTTTTCATTGGGACTTCTTGTTTGTTCATTGTCTTCGACCGGAATACGGCTCATTACGCTATTCGATATGGAACAATCCGTCTCTAGAGATCTGTCTCTTTACCCAACGCATTCGTCTCATTCCGCAATCCACCAGGTATTTCCAAGCATCTTGTCCAGTACGGCGGCAACCTCTGAAAAATCGCTATCTGCATACGTTAAAAAGCGCGGTCGCAAGGTATGTCCCTGGGCAATCGTGTCGCTCTTTCTATCCGGGAGAATGAGGATGATGCGAAGATTATGGATCAAATCTTTAATGGAAAGAATCTCTGAAAGTTCTTCCCTGCTGGCAGTTATAAGAACAGCAATTCTCGGACGATTCGCCGGCGTACGAAGCCTCTCGGCAAAGCTGTCAATCGTCCGGCAAGCCTCCTCTGCCACATCCGGGACCTGAGTCTCAATTGCCTCAATCATCCCCTGAAGCAGTTGTGCAGATCTTTCCGTCTCTGTTGCATATACAAGGACTTTTAATTCCAATCTTTACTCCTTTTCACAGCCCGGATAATAGCTATTCGCTCCCGTACCGCATAAACCCTCTTGGCGGCCTTTGGACACAAAAAACCCGGCAACTGCATTTGCGTCAGTTACCGGGTTTTTATTATTCTTATTAAATTTTCCGGCCTAAAACTTTTGACCCCGCCGGAAGCCTTCAGGGCTTGTTGTCTTAACCCGTTATAAGCTCCTGTCAAGCTACCAAACGGGTCAATGTTTGCTATTGGACAAACATCAAGCTCTTCGTTCTCGCACTCGCAGAACTCTTGGACACCAAGCATGCGCCAAGCTGCCGTCGCACCCTCGCAGAACCTATATCTACTTAAGAACCAATGGGTTAGAGAGATGCAGAGAGAGAGAGAGAGAGAGAGAGAGAGAGAGAGA
>JABXJW010000270.1 GCA_013375395.1 Desulfobacterales bacterium | reverse complement strand
CAAAAGCATGATCTGCGCTCGTTGCAACCTATCCGGGACAATTTCGGCCTGATCGTATGCAAGAACGTGCTGCTTCACCTGCAAGAGCCGGAGCGCATCGACGTCATTAAGATGTTCCACAAGTGCCTTGCCCCCGACGGGTTCCTGGCGACCGAGCAGACACAGAAGATGCCCGCCAGAACGGCCTATCTGTTCAGGCAAGTCAACCCGAAGGTGCAACTGTTTCAAAAAAAGTAGGTAATGAAGATCATCAATCTTACGGATGACAGCGACATTTACACATCGAACGCATATTTTCTTCTGGGCGACTGGAAGGCGGTTGATGATGTCAATGCCCTGATAGACGTGGGCAGGGATCCTTCCATAATTGACAAGATAAAGGAGCTTGACACCGGGGTGGGCAAGAAGAGGGTGGACAGGGTTGTTCTGACTCACGCACATTATGACCATGCGGCTCTTCTGCCGATCGTCAAGGCCGAATTTGCCCCGGAGGTGTACTCTTTTCATCCATTCGACGGGGTGAGCCACGCCCTAAGGGACGGACAAACCTTGAAGCTGGCGGACACGTGGTTTGAGGTGATACACACGCCGAGCCATACCAGTGATTCGATTTGCCTGTACTGTGCGGAAGAAGGCGCCCTGTTTTCAGGCGACGCGTCTCTTATCATTACCGCAACGGATGCTTCCTACCAGGAGAATTTTGTCGGCTCACTTGAAAGGATTGCGCGAAGAGACATCAGGGCGATCTATCCCGGACACGGGTCGCCCATAATCCATGGAGCCAAACGATTGATATACAAGTCACTTGACAATGTCAGAAAGAGCAAGATTGCCAAAACCTTGACTGATTCGAGGTGGCCTGAATGACCGAGAAGGCGACCATAAAGGCCGAGGCCGCAAGACAGTGGGGCGCCGGCTGCCTCCCCGGGTTTGAAAGGCGCGGTTTTCCAAAACAGATTGCAGATCTGTTCAAAGAGACAGCCGGAAAGATTATTGCAGACAGCATAAGATGTGCAGCAAGAGGCTTCTCGAAGAAGATGTTTTTTTCGACACAGGAGATGGAACTTACGGACGGCTTTCCGACATCAGGCAAACTGTAAGATTGCGGTGATCATATTAAAAGTTAAAAGTGACAAAAGTGATCTAAAATGCCCAAAGTTGGGGTGTTCTGTCAATTTAAAATCAAATGCGCTGAAAGCGCTTTCCTCAATTTTAGCTCACTTTAGGCACTTTCAACTTTAGGCACTTTTTGGTTCCGTCTTTCCGGGTTAGGATCATTGCGATGTTACCACTGCATAAGCTATCTTCAGACGAGATTCATAAGATCCGTGTTGCCTGCTCGTATCTGTTTTCACCCGAGCTTGCCGGCAACGAGGGCTTTTTAAGAAGAATAACGCTTGACTCTGTGAAGAGTGCATTTCGAAAAAAAGCAAAACAATATCACCCCGATCTTCACGGCAATGAATCCGGGAATATGGCAGAAAAACGGCAAGGCCGTTTTATCAAAATAAGGGATTCGTATGAAGTACTGAAGAGCTATGTTTACCGAAACGATGAATCCGAGCACCGTGGCGTTCGGCGGCGAAAGATTGTCGCTGTGGGAGGGGCCAAGGGCGGCATAGGAAAGACCATATTTTCCGCCAACCTCGGTGTCATGCTTGCATTCAGAGGGAGGCTCACAGTACTGGTCGATCTGGACCTTGGCGGGGCGAATCTTCACCTGTACCTTGGGGAGACTTTTCTTGAATCCAGCATCAACGATTTTCTGACCAACAGGGCGCCGACACTTGAAGAGATAATGGTGCTGAACAGATACGGGGTAGAGTTGATCGGCGGCGACAGTTCACAGCTCGGGGCCGCAAATGTCAATTTTTCAAGAAAGCTGAAGCTGTTGAAATCCATCAGGGAGCTTGACGCAGAGTACGTCATTTGCGATCTGGGTGGCGACACGTGTTATAATGTCATAGATTTTTTTCTTGCAGCAGATCACGGGCTCGTTTTGACGACCTGTGATCCTGCCTCATATTTGGAGGCGTATAATTTTATCAAGGTTGCGCTGTATCGGAAACTAAGCAGGCTCTTTGGGCCGGAATCAGACTTTACCGGCCGGAAAGACTTTGCCCTTGAACGACTGATAAACAAGGCCACGGCCCCGTCGAGCACAAACAGGGTGAACAGTATAGCCGAGTTGATTGAAAGGGTTAAAAAGCACCACCCCAGGAGTCTGTTTTTGATAAAGCGGGCGCTGAAAACCTTCAAGCCGGGCCTAATCGTTAATATGACCGGAAACGATTCCAGCGTCATGGAGGTTGTTAATCGAATTCGCGAGGTCTCGCAAACGATGCTCTCCATACAGGTCGGATACCTGGGCAGTATTGCGTATCAACCGGAGATAAAGGCCAGTGCAAAGGACTTGACGCCTGCCGTTGCAAGACATCCGGACGGGATTTTTGCCGACACAATCGGACATATCATAGACAAGATCGGACGCTGACACGCTGTTCCCAAATCATGACAATCTGTCAAACATTGAAAGCACTCCGGGCCATGTTGGAGAAAGAGGTCTACGAGGTCTCGCAAGCTGTTGACGGCGTGGTGGGAATCAGGTTAAAGAACTTGTTGGACCATCCTGCCTGTCCTTTTGCTAATCCTATAGGGGATGACCCTGTTCTGAATGGACACTAGTCCACCTTGCCCAGGGGCCTGGCAAAGGTAAATTTGGCAGGCTTTCCCACCAGTTCTCGGAAGGCAAGCTTAACATTGCCGCCAAGGACGCTGAACGGAAGTGAGGCAACAAAAAAAACCGAGCCCACGGCCATTGCTGCAATCCCCAGAGGCCTGAGAAAGACAAAGTCTACTATCATTGCCAACCCCGTGGGTTCCTCGCCGAGGTCATGCTCCGTGGCTGCGGCCTGAAATCCTGTGGTGGTGAGGATAAAGGTTATCATGAGTGCAAGAACCAGCGCTCTTTTTTTCCATCCATGCATCATGCCGGCCTCCTTAGCAGATTGTAAGAGTGTAAGCGTTTAGTTTTGGTTCCAGCTTGTCCTGGTTAAAGATTCTTTTTAGCACAGAATCGCCAAACTCGCCAGCCGTTTTCTATCCACTTGCATACACGCCTTGGGCAATGCGGAACCAATCACGTCATCTTGACAGGGTCCAGTAGTTGGTTCAGCCGGTCATCCGGAATGATCTTTTTTTCCACGGCCACCTCTCTGACCGTCTTGCCCGTTTCATACGCCTCTTTTGCAATGGCTGCGGCTTTCTCGTAGCCTATGACCGGTGATAGCGATGTGCACATGGCGAGGCTGTTTTCTATAAATGCCTTGCACCTGGCATCGTTAGCGCAGATACCATTGACGCATTTTTCGGCAAAGATCTTTGCGGCCGAGGCCAGAAGCTTTATTGACTGCAACAGATTGTGAGCAATAACAGGAAGCATCACGTTCAGCTCAAAATTGCCTGCCTGGCATCCTATGGTAATGGCTGTATCGTTGCCCATGACCTGGGCCGCAACCTGGGTGACGGATTCGGCAATGACGGGATTCACCTTCCCCGGCATGATTGAGGAGCCGGGCTGGAGGGTGGGGAGGTTGATTTCCCCGATGCCGCATCTTGGGCCGGACGAAAGCCATCGGATGTCGTTTGCAATTTTCGTCAGGCTGACGGCCACGGTCTTTAGAGCGCCGCTTGCCTGTACGGCTGCATCCTGAGCAGCTTGGGCCTCAAAGTGATTTTCCGCTTCCGTGAACGGGCATCCTGTTTCCCTGGAAATCAAGTCAATCACCCTGGAGGCAAATTCGGGATGGGCGTTCAGGCCTGTGCCGACAGCAGTGCCGCCAAGGGCAAGTTCGGCAAGGGATCGTTTGCCACATTCCAGCCTTTCAATGCCGAGTTGGACCTGTCGGGCATAGCCGCTGAATTCCTGGCCGAGGCGAATGGGAACAGCATCCTGGAGATGGGTGCGTCCGATCTTCACGATACTGTCAAAGGCTGAGGACTTTTGCTGAAGTGATTCGTAAAGGATTTTCAGTGCCGGAGCGAGGTCCTCGGTGATCGAGATCGAGGCCGCAACATGTATGGCTGTGGGGATCACGTCATTGCTCGATTGTCCCATATTCACGTGGTCATTGGGGTGGACGGGACTCATGGCGTGTCTTTGGCCGGTGATGAGTTCATTGGCCCTGGTTGCAATTACTTCATTTGCATTCATGTTGGTTGAGGTGCCGGAGCCTGTCTGAAAAATGTCAACCACAAACTGCTCGTCCATCTTTCCGGCGGCCACTTCATCTGCAGCCTCAGTGATCGACCTTGCAAGTTTGGGGTCCAAAAGTCCCAGTTCTCGATTGACCTGGGCTGCGTATTTTTTTATGAGGCCAAGTGACCTGATGAAGATTCCGGGAAATCTGATCCAGCTTACGGGAAAGTTCTCCACGGCACGCTGGGTTTGAGCGCCATAATAGGCCCCCACGGGCACCTTCACCTCACCCATGGTGTCTCTTTCAACCCTGAATTTCGCGTCTTTCCTCGCCATGATCATCCCCCTATAGTATTTTGGATTTTGGATTGCGGATTTGCGGCCCCCGCCTTGAAAAGAGTGATAAAAACTGCCCCCTTCTTCAATATCTATGCAATGGACTTTTGACATTGAAAATGTAATAATAAAA
>JABXJW010000269.1 GCA_013375395.1 Desulfobacterales bacterium | reverse complement strand
GGGAGGTCCTATGCACCGGTTTGCCGGTCCGGATGCCCGAAAGATCATTATCTGGATCAACAATGGGGCGCCGCAGTAGAAGGAATGATGGAGTGTTGGAGTACTGGAGTAGTGGAGTAGTGGGTATTCAAAAGGACAAGTTCAACTCAAACAAGTGAAAAGTGAACTAAAGTTGAAAGTGCCCCTCCGGGCCATAGGCCCAACGGGCCGGTGGCTAAAGCTAAGGAATGCGCTTTCAGCGCAACCTGTTTTTAAGACTGACCATGCCGAAGGCGTGCACATTAACTTTAGCTCACTTTAGACACTTTAGCTCACTTCGGATTGAATACGACAAAAAGTTATCTGCCAGAAAAAATACGAATTTCATAACTAAGGAATGTCACATTACAGGGGAATGAGGGCTTAAATGAGAAAGAATCATATCATCGGCGGTTTGATCGTTTTTGGCTTTGGTCTGTTTTTGTTCTATCTTTACAGCCCCTACATCGTTGAATTTATGAAGGGGGTTTTACAGCCTATCCTCATTCTTATCGGTCTTGTGGCCCTGGCGGCTGGTATCTTCGGTAAGAAGACGTTCAAAAAAGTGAATTTTATCGTGGCCGCCATATTTCTCTTCCTCGGCCTTTACGGCCTTTATGACGAGTACTATGCAGTGGTCGATTTTTTTAACGGCCTTATCCCGCCCCTGCTGATTGTGTTGGGATTGGTGTCGGTTGTACATGGGATAAGGAGGTTAACATAGTGTCCAAAATAAGCGTCAAGATCACTGAAAGCCCTGTGATTTTCGATGCATTGTAGAGAGTTCAAAGCGGGCCGTTATGGCCGTAAGGGGTATAAAGTTGACCATGAGAAGAGATAATATGACGACCGTTATACAAAGAGCCTATGGAAGAAGGTATCGCCTGGATTCTTACGATATGGTTTCGAGACCCCGGTATTATCTGTCCAGGGTTGAACCAATTCTAGGTTTGATAAAGCAAAAAAGGTTCAAGATTATCACTCTCCTTCTTATCGCTTTAGTAGCAGGAGGCAGCGTCTATTATTACAACCTGCTCGTGTCAACCGAGCAGGATGTGTTGGCATCAAGGGGTAAAGTTCAAGCCTTATTGCAAAGGCGAAACGATATCTCCATAAACCTGTCCAAGGCCGTGCTTGATTATTCGAGGCATGAGCGGGGCGTCTTTACAGCGGTCGTTGCTTTGCGCTCCGTTTTGGCGGAGCACGGGGTGAAGGGCGAAAAACTTGAAGAGATCATGAAGAATCTTGAGCGACCAAGGAAGGCGGCCGGCGGAAAGGTCGCCGGAACAGACCCATTGGCCGCATTGGATCGTTTGCTCGCTGTTGCAGAACAATATCCGGACCTGAAGCTGTCCTCCAATTTTTTGAATCTCATGACGGCGCTGGTCGAGGTGGAAAAGGACCTGGCCACGGAAAGGCTCAAATACAACGATGCGGCAAACGTATACACTACCAATATTGCCAAATTCCCGATCAATTTCTACGCGTGGGCATTTGGCTTTGAGCTGCAACCTTACTTTGAGGCTACAGAGGAGGCAAAAAGCCTTAAGCCCATTGACTACTGATGAAGAAGGAATGAATTCACGAATAACAAATAACAAATAACGAGATGAGAACAAGCACATACAATTTTCAGATACTTGGCCAGGGGCCGCTCAAGAAAAGGGCCATTTTCATCGGCACTTTCTTGTTGCTGGCGGTCATATATGCCTACAACTCCGATTACAACCTGGCAACGGGAACAGGTAACTTGAGTATGGTCCTCTTCCTTGCCGCAAATGTCTACTTCCCGGCGAAAAGGATACGTCTCCGTTACAACCTGAGAAATGTCCAGCCCTATTTTAACAAGCTCCTTGCCTATCATATCTGGCTGAATACCACTGCCTTTATAGTCGCCTGCATCCATTGCTATGTCTCCCTCTGGTCCAACAACTGGTTGATGACGGCCCTGTTTATCATGGGCTGGCTGACAGTGGGCGGCTTCTTGATGTGGATCAAGTATCCACCCGCAAAGGTCAAGAAAGGGATATATCTCCTGCATACCCAGCAGGTCCTCTTTGTTGTAATGGTTTTTGCGATGTTGAAAGGACATTATGTTTTTTAGTTAAAGGTGATTTTCCAGATGCCAATTCTAAAAATCATCGGAATTTTAATGATCGTCTTTGTTTCGGCTGTTGGCGGCTATCTCTTTGTCAATGCCTCAAAGCTGGAAAAACAGATAGAAGCTGAAAGTCAAGGCCAGGGAGAGGAATGAAATACGCCGCATGTGAGAAATGCGCCAGGTCCGTTGGCATGGTCAATGTTGTCGGCAATACCACGATGATCCTGGTCAAAGGTTACATGGGGGTGGTCGGCGGAAGTAAAGGCCTCATTGCCGACGCCATACATTCCTGCGCTGATCTGCTTGCCACTATCGTTATGATCATCGGCATGAAAATTTCCGGCAGGGAAAAGGATGACGATTATCCTTATGGCTATGGAAAGTCCGAGTATCTGGTTGCCATAGTAATCTACCTGTTCTTATTCGTTATTGCGCTTTACATACTTTATGACGGTGCAATGGCTATCATAGAGGGGCGTCAGGTCGTCCCCTGCATGTCGGCGGCCTGGGGGGCCATTTTCTCCGTAGCCATCAATGAACTCATGTTTCGCCAGAGTGTCTGTGCGGGCACCCAGATAAACAGCCCGTCCATGGTGGCCAAGGCATGGGAAAGTCGCTCCGATGTCCTGTCTTCCATAGCGGTGTTGATCGGCATAATTGGGGCAAAGATGGGATTTCATTTCATGGATCCACTGGCAGCCATAGCCGTTGGCGTCATCATCCTCAGGATATGTGTTGAGATGGTCAAGGATGCCATATTGAATCTTATGGACAGGATGCCCGAAGAAGAAGAGTTATTGGAGCAGGTTAGAGGCGCTTTGGGTAAAGTAAAAGACATCGTGGGAGTCAAAGATGTCCATGCCAGAGAGATGGGGCCGTCACTTGAATTTGAAGTTTCGCTCAATGTCCCTGAACATATTACCGTGTCTCAGGGCGAAAGAATAAAGAGAGAGGCAAAGAAGGCGATTGGAAGAGTGATAGAAAAAAAATCATTTGTCAGGGTGATGTTGTTTCCGGTTGAGGTCGTTACGTGAAAAAAGTTGAGTATGAATTCTGTATGACACAGTTTAAACCGGCTATTGCGGCACTGGCCGTTCTCGTTGTTCTGGTCCTTGGCTGGACAGGATGGCACTGTACCCGGAAGGCGGAGAGAAACGCGAATCTTTTGTTTGCTGCGACCACCAACTCCGCCCCCCCCATAGGCGTCAAGGACAAGATGCTCCATCCCTACTGGGGAAACTGCAACAAATGCCATGTCACTGTTGGCGCCGGAAAACCGATATCAAAGGTCATGGCCGGGCCGCCCATATCTATCAAGAACAAGATGCCTCACAAATACTGGGGGAATTGCCTCCTGTGCCACCAGGTGATTGATGGTTTGAGGCCTAAAAAAAACCAGCAGGCAATAGCAGCGGCAGCGAACAGATTGACCGCCCAGGGCCTGGGGCTGAAGCTTCAAACCGTTACCGCCGCGATGATGCGAAAAGTTGGTCTTGCCAATGAAGACGGGGTTCTGGTCCTGGAGGTAGCGTCCAATTCCATTGCGGCTCAGGCCGGGCTGAGACGCGGGGATGAGATTATCAGGGTTGGCAAAGTCCGGATTGAGACCACAAACGGCTTTCAGGCCGCCCTGAACAAGTTCAAGCCGGGCAGCAAGGTGAAGATGAACATTTACCGCGGGAACAAAAGGCGAAATTTGTTTGCAACGCTTCCACAAAGCCTTGCCGGCGACCTCACGACCGCCGCGGCCACAGCCGCCATGACTCAGAATCAGGTGGAGACACTTGCAGAGCAACTGGGTGTACCCAAGACCCAGCAGGATGTGGCCCGCGCCCTTCAGAGGCAGAGGCAGGCCCGGGCAGCCGCCGCCACAGCCCCAATGACGCAGAACCAGGTGGAGACCCTGGCAGAGCAACTGGGTGTGCCCAAGACCCGGCAGGATGTGGCCCGCGCCCTTCAGAGGCAGAGACAGGCCCGGGCAGCAGCGAATCTAAATTTTGGCAAGGTGGCAGTGGGAGCTATGGGACCGGGCCCTGGGTACCAGGTTTCCCACCAGTTTGGCGCAAGTCTTTATTTTGTGGTCTTTGATCCATCCCGGAACACTTACAATGTTGTGGCCAATCCCAATGCCAATGATGCGACAGGAAGAGGAGTACAGACAGGACAATATGTTGTGGACCTGGGTGTGAGCAATGTCATTGCCGGGAGCTTTAACCAAAATGCCCTCAACACACTCCGAACTTTGAGGGTGAATGTCTATTCGGGCGTGACCGGTTCAGTGCAAAGCGCCTTGTCAACCTATGCGGCCGGGCAACTGATTCCCGTGAATACGATTCCAAGCGCGCGGGCGGCGGCGCCCCGTGTGTATTACCCCCAGGGGCCAGGCGCCCAGCAGGTGCAGACGATTTATTAGTATTTTCAATACCCCGCTGCTTGCGGCGGGGTTGCCGCGCTCAGTTCCCTCTCCCCTGGAGGGAGAGGGTTAGGGTGAGGGGGTATAAAAAGGGTGTTTCCTTATGATACCCCGCCCGCTTGCGGCGGGGAGCTTCA
>JABXJW010000268.1 GCA_013375395.1 Desulfobacterales bacterium | reverse complement strand
AAAGTACTCCGAACAATTGAGAAAAAGCGGGGAGCATCCCTATTGCCGTGGGAAAGACAACAAATGCAAGACCGATTGATTTACTAACGACTTTATCGAGCGGCAGGGAGAGCTTATGGGCCATGTACCCCAGTACGGAGAATACCCCGATGCCTGCTAGTAATGAAAAAGAACAGTTGGCGATACTAATCGTTACAGAGTCTTTTACTATCTGACTCTTTCTAGGCAGATAAGAAGCGTAGGCAATCAAGATACCAAAAGCAATGCTCAAGGTAAAAAATATTTGCGAAACAGCATCTATCCATACCCCTATATCTCTTAATCTTTCGAAATCAGGCTTCAGGTATACGCCAATCCCCTCGGATGAACCCGGCAGACTGACGCTCCATCCCACGAGAATAAGAATGAGTAAGAACAAAAGCGGCATGAAGATCTTATTCGCTCTTTCCAGCCCCTTTTCTACGCCTCTAAATACGATGAGCCAGTTTAAAAACCATACCGTAGCCAGAGAAAAGAGAATCGGCAACCGTATGTTTCCAAGTTCAGCAGGTGACTTGCTAATCATCAAGAAATTATTGAAGAAAAAAGAGTTGGGGTCCGCCCCCCAATTCAGGCCAAAAGACAAGAGGAGGTAATAGAAACACCAGGCAACAACTACAGTGTAGTAAAGCTCTATTCCAAACATCACGAATATGACCTGCCACCAGCCCAACCACTCCCAGCGTTTACTTACTCCAACATAACTGGCCGGGGCGGAACCTCTCATCTTATGTCCGAGACCGATCTCCAGGATCATAAAGGGGATGCCCACAATGACAAGGGCCAGAAAATAAGGGATAAGAAAGGCGCCTCCGCCGTTTTTGTAGCACAGGTATGGGAACCTCCAGATATTGCCCAAACCGATTGCCGAACCAATAGCAGCAAGCAGGAACCCGATGTGCGTGTTCCATTGGGGACGGTGGCTGACTTTAATTCCCTTTTTCATTATCTACAGCCCTTGAGAGGTTCTTTCTATGCCCAAAATACCATCCCCGCCAACAAACATCGGAAATCCGAACGACATTACCAAAGGTCCACCCAAAAGCCAAGTCAATAGTGCCCGGAATAATATGATCTGTACTGATACAGCCGTGTTTCCACAGCCATTCATGCCGGGAGCGCTAAGATTCATTGGAGTATTGGAGTGCTGGAGTATTGGAGTCCGCGGATTGGAAGAAGACATGGAATCCGGGGCTTCTCTGTTGGGATCAGCCTGTCTGCGTGAGGGCTAGCTTGAGGCGGCCTCCTGCACGGCTTTGAGGCAGGCGCTGAGTTTCACGGGATACAGGTCGGCTCCGTCCAATGCCTTGTATTTCTCATCAAGGGCCTGGAAGTTTCTTCTGAACCGATGCCGGATTTCCTCCAAAGACGGATGGGTCCCAAGGAGCTTTCCATCCTGCATGACAGCCGCAAGGAGGGGGCTTGCCCCCTCTATTGTTTCATCGGCGGCGCCGATAATATCTTCTACAAACCGTCCATTGTCGTCGGTCCTTCTGAAAACCTGTTTTTTGCCTGCCAGGTTTATCTTCCCCGGACTGAGTTTCATGATGGGACGCTCCCCGTATTGGACGAGCTTGTAGGCGATGTCAAGATACGGGGCGTCGGCAGAAACTCCCATCTTGGTCCCCACGCCGAATGCATCAATATTGGCCCCGTCCTTTATGGTGCCCGCAATCTTGTACTCATCGAAACTGCTGCTGGCAAATATCTTGACATCTCTGAGGCCTGCTTCATCCAAAATTTTTCGAACCTGCCGGCTCAAGCGAGTCATATCGCCGCTGTCCATCCGCACCCCTAATAACTTGTGTCCCTGTTTGGCCATCTCTTGGCCTACGATGGCAGCCTTTTGGGCGCCGGCTATGGTATCATAGGTATCGATCAGGAGAATGGTGTTTTGCGGGAACGATCGTGCAAAGGCCCTGAACGCCTCAATCTCGTCCCCGAAGGCACTGATATAGGAGTGTGCCATTGTCCCTGTGATAGGGAGGCCGTAAAGTTTTCCGGCAAGCACATCGCTTGTGGCTGCAAACCCGGCAATATAGCTGCTGCGGGCCACTTTCAGCCCGGCATCGATACCGTGGGTCCGGCGGAGGGAAAAATCGACCACCCCCCGGCCCGAGGCTGCATAGACACACCTGGCCGCCTTGGTTGCGATCATGGATTGGAGGTTCATGGTGTTGATAGCAAATGATTCCAGGATCTGTGCTTCCATGATGGGGGCAGTCACTTCAAGGATGGGTTCGTCCTTGAAGAAGATTTCTCCCTCGGCCAATGCGCGGATGCTCCCCGTAAAACGCATGCTCTTAAGATAGTGGAGAAAATCGTGAGAAAACATGGCAGTGCCGTCAAGGTAGGCCAGGTCGCTTTCTGAAAAATGAAAGTTGGCTACGTAGTCAAGAAAGTCTTCCAGTCCTGCAGCCACAAAATAGCTGCGCCTGGGTGGATATTTCCTGACAAAGAGCGAAAATGTGGCAGGATCTGCCATGCCGTTTTCAAAGTAGCTGGCCCCCATGGTAAGCTCGTAAAGGTCGGTCAGGAGTTCGAGCCTGTCGGGAGGGCTTATCATAGGATTTTGGCTCCGTATATTTTGTCCATGCGCTTTAGGGCAAATTCGTGAAAATCAGGGTCGAAATCGGCCACGCCCGCTCTGGGCACTGTTATGTTGCGGTCCCGGTTGGCCAGACCGCCCACGGTGTCCATCACGCAGATGTTCGTGCAAACACCCACTACCTCTACGTCTCGAATATTGTGTTTTTTTAACAAATCACTCAATTCGGTTTCAAAAAAACCGCTATAGCGACGTTTTTGGATAACAACGTCACCGGGCTTTGAGGTGAGTTCCGGCACAACCTGGTGACCCCACGTGCCGGTTACAGAGTGCTTAGGGAATTTCTCAAACTCTTTGTCGTCTTCTGCATGGGAATCCTGTAAGTAAATAACAAGGTCTCCGGTTTTTCGGTAATCCTCTGTGCGCCTTTTGATAAAGGGGATAATCTCGCGAGCTGTTTGCCCGCAGTAGAGCGCTCCTTTTTCATCCACAAAATCGTTTAGCATATCTACTACAATCAGGGCTCTTTCAGACATGACGACCTCCTCATTGCTGAGCGGCACCACGAGAGGTTTGATTGGTTGGCTGCACTTGACAATAGCCAAATCGGTCTTCTGATGCAACCCCTTATGCACTCCATACACTTGTTTCGGCTACAAGCGGCCCAGGAGCATTTGTTGACAAGATAGGGGATTTCATCTATTTTACTTGTATTCACCAAGTCCCGGTAAGCAGAAACACAACTGACCATTGACAACGGACACCAGTCCAAAGACATGGGGCAGAAGACCTGTCCGCAACGCTATCGCTTGCGAGGCGGGCAGGGAAATGGTTACCACTTGCCCCGAAAAGTAAATTGTTACATGAAACGTATACGCAATTTCAGCATCATTGCCCACATTAACCACGGCAAATCGACCCTTTCCGACCGTCTCATCGAGGCAACCGGCATCATTTCAGATCGAAATCTCAAAGAGCAGATGCTCGACACCATGGACATAGAGCGGGAGCGGGGTATTACGATCAAGAGCCAGGCCGTATCCCTTCCCTATACAGCCGCAGATGGCAGCACCTACATTTTAAACCTGATCGACACCCCCGGCCATGTCGACTTCACCTACGAGGTTTCCAGGTCGCTGGCCTCCTGCGAAGGGGTCCTCCTCCTTGTGGATGCCAGCCAGGGGGTGGAAGCGCAAACAGTGGCCACCCTTTTCATGGCTATGGATCATGACCTTGAGATTATCCCGGTTATCAACAAGATCGATCTTCCTGCCGCTGATGTGAAATCGGCAAAACATCAGATTGAAGACGAACTCGGGCTCGACCCCGATGGGGCAATACTTGCCTCTGCCAAGGAAGGGATCGGCATTGACGAGATCCTGGAAGCCATAGTTACAAGGCTGCCGGCGCCAACCGGGAATCCGGAACCCCCCCTCCAGGCCCTGATATTTGATTCTCACTATGACCCCTACAGGGGCACGATTATACACTGCCGCATCTTCGAAGGGACGGTGAAGCCGGGGGACACCATCCGCTTTATGTCCAATGGCGCCACCTACCGGGTGGAGGAGGTGGGGGCCTTTCAAATTGACCAGGTTCCGAAAAAAATGCTCTCAGCCGGCGAGGTGGGCTATATCATTGCCGGGGTAAAGACGGTCAGCGATACCCGGTGCGGGGATACGATCACAGACGATAATCGTCCCTGTGCAGCCCCTCTGCCGGGGTTCAGGGAGATCAAGCCGGTGGTTTTTTCCTCCATCTACCCGGTTGCTTCCGATGGATACGAAGACCTGGCAATGGCCATGGATAAGTTAAAGCTCAATGACGCCTCCCTGGTCTATGAGAAGGACTCATCAGCAGCGCTCGGCTTTGGGTTCCGGTGCGGTTTTCTGGGGCTTCTTCACCTGGAGGTGGTCCAGGAGCGCCTGGAGCGCGAATTCGGCCTTTCTCTGATCATTACTGCGCCATCAGTAAAATATGATTTTGTTATGAATGACGGGACTACAACAATCATTGACAATCCCGCACTTTATCCGGATCCGGCCGGTATTGCCGTAACCAGGGAGCCCTATATCAGGGCCTCCATAATGATGCCGG
>JABXJW010000034.1 GCA_013375395.1 Desulfobacterales bacterium | reverse complement strand
ACCAAGCTATAGACGGTCACTTTTTGTTTTCGGCCCGTATTACGAAAAACTTTATTCTTTGTCTTATAAGTAGCTGAAATCACAACGTTCAACCCAGTCATTTTTAGGCTGGGCGGCGGGACATCCATTGGTGAATAAGCAACTTTATCTAATCATGAAATATGGGGGCGCCGATTTTCGGCTTGACACTACTACTATAAGATATCCCGCAAAAAGCCCCTGTTTTCCTCAAAAGTGTTGCTTTTCGTGACAGTTGGTTGATTGGACGCGCCCACCCACTCATCAAATCTTTTCCTCGACTTTGCTTCGCGTTTCAACCTGGTCTGCAACCTCTTCCTGGCCTGACTAACAGCACTAAACAGTATATAAATCCTTTGGGCCTATCCTGTTGATTATCCATTTGAGGAGTGTTGTGTACGACTCCTCGATCATATATACGTATCGGCAGAAATTGCGTCGGACTTAACCAAAAAACATCAAGAAGAACGAGAGCTTGAAGCTACTCAGAAGAGTAAAGTAAAAACATGGAGGAGAGCTGAACCATCAATGCAAAACCTCCACGTTGACACGGGGCATCCGTACCCTTTGCCCTTGCGGGTGCGCCTCAGGCGCATCCAATTCCGCTGTCCTGCTGAATTGCCCTTGGCCCTGTGCAAAATTGAACGTTTTCAAGGGCCTCAAAATGCCGGGCGCCAAAAAATAACGAAAATTGTCGGCTGGGATCGAATTGCCAATTTATGGAAAGGTTAAAAGGTTTCAACCAATTATCCGGCGAGCAGCATCAACCCTCCTAACGTTGCAAACCCAAAGGGTAAACAACAGGACAAATATAACATCGTCGCTAGGCTGCACCAAATGTGGAATTAACCAAGATGCCTCGCAACGCATTAAGCCCTTGTTGCGACTGCTTTTCTCATACTCTTGCCGTGTTGTTTATGCAACGTTGGGATCAAGTTTTCCCGCAAGATAGCCGAAAGAACATATTAAGTTTGGTGATTGAATATCAAGTGACAAAAAAATGACGAAAATTGTCGGCTGGTACGACCTTCCCTGTTGATTTAAAGGCATCAACTTGGAAATTCCATAAGAGGGTTCTTCTTGTGAATTATGAGGAAAATTCGGGTATTATTTTTGGAATGTTTCTTGGAATATCTTATGATCAATATTGTGGCATAAACCTTGCTGTACTTGACTCCTTATTCTATTATGCGTCCCGTCAGCTTGCAGCGGTGAGATCCATTGATTGAATTTGCACAAATTTTGCGGGCTAATTTTTTGCAAGAGGCAAACAATTTTTAACAAAAACTTAAAAAAAGTGAGGCGGTGAATTATGGCTGAAAAACCTGTAATTAGAGTCGGGCATATCAAGATTACTGATCATCTCATTCTCGGTGTTACCAAACACAAACTAGAAAAGGGGGAAGAGGCGCTGCAGTACAGCACCATGCAAACTGAGTGCAAGAATGGATGGCATGAGGTTGATTCTGCGTTGCGCGAAGGAGAAATTGATGCTGCTTTCATATTGGCGCCAATGGCATTTGACCTGTACAGTTCCGGCCAGAAAATCAAACTGGTATTGTTTGGTCACAAGAATGGGAGCACCTTGATCAAGAACAAGAGGGCTAACATTGGAGACATAAAGGATTTCAAGGGCAAGACGATCATCATCCCCTATCAATTATCAATTCACAATATGCTGCTTCACCAGATGCTTTCCAAGCAAGGCTTGCAGGCAGGGGCCGGCCATGATGTCCTGCTGGAAGTCTTTGCTCCGGTCCAGATTCCCGAAGCCATTCAATACGATGAGGAGGGCGACATTGGCGGTTTCATAGTTGCAGAACCATTTGGCTCACAGGTTGTCAAGGAAGGTTATGGAGAAGAAATGGCCATGTCAAAAGATTTATGGCCCAATCATCCGTGCTGCGTTTTTGTGGTTAAAGAAGAGATAGTCGGCAAGTATCCTGACGCAGTTCACGAACTGGTTACCAGTCTTGTGAAATCCGGCAAATTTGTTCAGGAAGACTGGAAAGCGGCCGCCGAGATCGGCGCTTCATTTCTTGGTCAGAAGCCGGAGGTCATGGAAAGGGTCCTGACCCAGCCGGAGGATAGGATAAGGACGGATGAATTATTCCCGATTATTGATGACTTGGGCGTCATGCAGGATTATATGGCAGATGAAATGAAACTTCTAAAAACTAAAATAGACCTGGAAAAACTCGTCGATCCCCAATTCGCAAAAGCAGCCGGCGCAGTATAGAACACCTGGATGGACACCAATTAATAAGGACAATAGTTACCCTTGTGCCGGGTCGTGAAATTCGAAGAATTAAATAAACGCTTCATCTTGGCATTTGAAGATGGTGAGATGGAGGAAATCAATACCGTAGGCGTGAAATTTATTCCAACATAGAAAACCTTGCTCTCTGAGCAAGGTCAGAGTCCAATGGCTCTGCCACTTGGACGAGCTTTTGAAACCGCTGGCAAGAGCTGATAGGTTCGGCTGGCCCAAATGTTCCAAAGGCACAAAGAAATAAGATGGCAATAGTGGGCACGCTCCAATTTTTGCTATGTATCTGCAGAAAACGAGGGATCGAATGTATCAGCAATGACGCATAACCTTGTGTGCCAAGAACACAGGGTAGTTCATCCCCTCTGGGGTTATCCCAAAACCGGCCCCTCTGGGGTCGGTTGTTTATTCCGTCCGGTCCCATAATATCCAGGCCTCATAAGTCTTCGATTATTCTGTCCTGCCCATACCCCGTCGGTCGCAATAAAGAACTTAGTTCGTTTCCATCCATAAATGGCCCTTTTCCGCAATCTCGGCGTCAATCTGCGGGATTGCTTGTGCGACGTACCAATGTACGTCTCCGCGCAATCCCTTGAGTTGACTCGGGGCATCCATGCCCCTCGCCCTTGCGGGCAGCCTGACGGCTGTCCAATTCAGCAGTCCTGCGGAATTGCCCTTGACCTTGCGAAAAATTGCTCATTTCTGAATTGGAAACTGACATCAGTGCCCAGAGTTTTGAAATTCATTTATGGATGGGCACTAGTTCGCTTCGCTCACAATTGGGTGGCGCAAGCCGTCGCTCGGCGACAATGTTGGGCACGAAGTGTAATGTTTTGGCGCAAGGTTGCGCCCTGACGGCTCGAAAAGAGGCACTTCATGCCCGCCATCTAGTTATTCCATGTGTGAGGCCAAGAATCGGGCTCAAAAAAGCCGTTCACTTTCAATAAGTTGAAGAAATTACGAGACGCCAGGCAAACAAAAAAATGCCCTGTTAAGCGTACCGCCTAACAGGGCCGAAAGGAGGTGTGAATGAAGGAAAGGAGGAGAAATTCAAACCTCTAGAACCTCTAGAGATAATCTTCCATGCATTTTTTATGCCATGTTGACATTGGTTTTGTGAAACCACACAATGTCAAACAGTTGCAACCGGTCCCTATTGTAAAAAACATGTCCAAGGCTGGGGCGATGCCGTACAAGTGTCGGGAATTTGACACTCGATCTGCCCTTCGGAATTGCTTTGTTCCAAAGGTCTCGCTACTGGCAATGGCTACGATTGTCCGGTGTTGGCATACCGGCGACTCTGGAGCAAGTCGTTGCTTTTCACCTTGCCGAACGCTAGCTCCCGCAGTCCGGTCATCGGGTCGTGTGCAGCAAACCAAAGCTCATAGCCGAATTGGGTAAAGATCTTCTCTACCCTGTCTTCCAACTCTGTGTAAATAGCATTGCCGCCGGAGCCGTACGATACCGTGAAGTGATCCATACTGTTACTCCAAGTCTAGGTATGATCTTAGTTGATATTTCCTGGCGGTATACATGGGAAAGAGACACATGAAATGGTGGAATGTTAAGACAATAATCTTCCTCTTAAAAACGGGAACCTGATTCTCCACTCAGTATATTGTGCCTAATATGCCCTGTACCACAATATATAGTGTCTGTCAAGCAAAATCCATACGTGATTCCCGTAGTGGCGCCGGACGCTGGCCGCCAAGTTTAACCAATTGAAATAACAGAATTAACAGCCAGGTTGTAAATCTTGCCACGGCACGGACGTTGCAAGAAAGTAGCTATTACAATCAATATTATTCTCTTGTCGGCAACCTTAGGAGTTTGGACGATGTAGGGCTATTTGGATGGCTCTTCATGATAAGAGCCACTTTTTGCAAGGATTGGTAGAATGGGGAGAATCCATCTGGAAGATGTTGAAGCAGGTATGATCTTGGCCGCTCATGTAATGGACTTCAATGGTCGGCTGTTGCTTGGTGTCGGAAGTGAGATTACAGAAAGACATATCAAAATTTTCAAGATGTGGGGAGTCACCGAGGCCGATATTCAAGGTGTCGAAAAAGAACAGGTTGCTGCAAAGATCACTGCGCAGCTAGACCAGTTGTTAGTTCAAGAAGCAGCAGCCCTTGGTCGCGAACTGTTTCGTCACACAGACTTGAAACATCCTTGTATGGAGGAGTTGTTTAGATTGTTCACACTACGAAAGGTTCGGCAGATATCCGAAGAGGACGACCATGTTACGTGAACCAGGCGATCTGTTGGATGGCTGGACACAGATCTCATCGCTGTCGATCGTACAGAGCCGGCTCAATGAAGAAATCAATAATCCCAGGGCATCAATGTCAAATATAGGACAAATCATCGGAGATGACCCAGGCCTCACCGCGCGTCTGCTTCGGCTTGTCAATAGCGCCTTCTTCGGTTTCCCTTCAAAGATCGAAACGATCACCAGGGCTATTGTCATTGTCGGTCTGCAACAGCTACGAGATCTGGCTATGGCTACCTCGGTTGTGAATTTGTTCAAAGGGATCCCGAAGCACCTTGTGAGCATGGAATCGTTTTGGCAACACAGCATTGCTTGTGGGGTGGCTGCGAGAATATTGGCCGCCTACCGGCGTGAGACCAACATCGAGCGCCTTTTTGTTGCAGGTATGTTGCACGACATTGGTCGCCTCATCATCAACACGAAGGTTCCCGATCAAGCACGCAAGGCGCTTCTTCGATCCAAATTCAACGGAGAGCTTTTGTATATCGCAGAGCGTGAGGTCATAGGCTTTGACCATGCTGCTGTGGGACATGCATTGCTGAAAGCTTGGAACCTGCCTCCCAGCCTGCAGGAAGTGGTAGCTTATCATCATAATCCTCAGGCAGCGCGACGCTTTCCCACAGAAACATCAATCGTTCACGTGGCGGACATTATTGTTCATACTATGCAGTTTGGAACCAGTGGTGAACGCTTTGTGCCGCCATTGGATGGAAGTGCTTGGGAAAGCATTGGGCTATCAACGAGTGTATTATCTCCAATTCTGGATCAAGTGGACCGGCAGGCCAACGATGTGGTCCAGACGATACTCCCGGATGAATGATAATGGCTGAATCATCAGACTCCACAAGTGATTTGCGCAAATTACAGGATCGAGCCAAGTATATCGAGGAAGTTAATCGATGGACAATGGATGCTTTGGACTTGTTGGTGTCGTTCGGGGACTTTCAGGCCAACCTCAACCCCGATCAGGATCCTGCCACGATTTTCAGATTGGCCCGTCAACACCTGAAACGGTTGATACCTTTCCGCACTCTAGCGTTTCTGATGGTGAGTGAATCAGACCTCGAGTTTGTCCTGGCCGACTGTGAGCCTGAATCCGACCGCACATTAATCCAGCAAGAGGTGGATATCAGGATTGAGGAAGGGACCTTTGCTTGGGCTCTACAGCAAAATCGTGCCGTTACGGTACCTGCGGAACGTGTTGGGCATGCTCTTGTATTGCATCCCATGGGGACGAGATCGCGCGTTTTAGGCATGTTTGTTGGAGTACTGGGCGGTGTCGAACCTACGATAACCAGCATAGCATCAAACATGCTCACCGCAATTCTTTTCAACACGGCACATGCACTTGAAAACTCGGCTCTGTATGAGAAGATCAACGAGCAAAATCGCAATCTCGAAGACCTGGTCAAGAAACGGACCGAGGAACTACGAAAAGCTCTCGAAGCGGCGGAAGCAGCAAATATTACAAAAAGTCAATTTCTGGCCAACATGAGCCACGAGATCAGAACACCGTTGAACGCTATTGTCGGTTTCGCCGGTATGGCACTGAAACAGGATCTGTCCCCCAAGCTGCGAAACTACATGGACACAGTAGAAACGTCTGCTCAAATACTGCTCGGAATCATCAAGGACATTCTTGATCTGTCCAAGATTGATGCGGGCAAACTGGACATGGAAACTATTGATTTCCAATTGCGCGACGTATTGGAAAACTTGTCTGCCGTGTTCCATGATGAGGCAGTGGAAAAGGGAATCAAAATGGCCATCTCGCTTGCTGAGGATGTGCCGTGCGAGCTGATCGGCGATCCGCTGAGGTTGGGCCAGATTCTCATGAATTTGACGTCCAATGCCATCAAGTTCACCGAAAAGGGAGAGATCATCATCAAAGTGGTCTGTGCGGAAAAATCTCCGGACAAAGCCGTGCTGGAGTTTTCAGTCAAGGATACAGGCATCGGGATACCCCGGGAAAGTATTGCGAAGCTGTTCACGCCATTCACACAGGCAGACGGGTCCACCACCAGGCGGTAC
The DNA here is from genome assembly GCA_013375395.1 of Desulfobacterales bacterium. Classification (GTDB taxonomy): domain Bacteria; phylum Desulfobacterota; class Desulfobacteria; order Desulfobacterales. Next base: position 16,473 of record JABXJW010000034.1, on the reverse strand, counting down.
GGTGGCACCGGTCTGGGGCTGACCATCTGCAAGCGCCTGGTAGATATGATGGATGGTGAAATACGGGCGAAAAGCGAGCCTGGACAAGGGAGCGCCTTCTACTTCACGGCAAATTTTGGGCGGCAATCAGAGGATAAAGAGAAAAGACCCGTGGCCTCTTCTGTAAGCACGGAACCCGTGACAATAGAACGCCTGAGGGGGGCAACAATTCTTGTGGCAGAAGACAACACCATCAACCAGGATGTGGCATCAGAGATACTCGCCAGTGTCGGGATTATTGTAGAGACGGCAAATAACGGTAAGGAAGCCATCGATGCTTTAAACAGCGGCGCCTACGATTGTGTGCTTATGGACATTCAAATGCCTGATATGGACGGTTTTGAGGCGACAAGGCTCATTCGGCAGGACCCGAATTTCAACAAACTGCCGATTATCGCTATGACCGCCCATGCCATGACAGGTGACCGGCAAAAGTGCATTGAGGTGGGTATGAACGATTACATTGCCAAACCTATTGAGCCTGAGGAGCTGTTTTCCAAGCTGGGCAAATGGGTAGTCCGTTAGTGAACAGACGGATCTTCAGACTCCAATGCATCATCGTGGGACAAAGGACCTTTATGAAGAATGAAGATGGCCGCCATCGGGCAGAGCGCAGCACACGCCGCAAGAGGGTTTCACCGGCCTCGGGACACAGAGACCCCCTCAAGGGTCAGCATGCGGTGTTTGAGATCGGCGCCACCGGAAAATTCGCCCGGCGAGCCGTCGGACCTCACGATGCGGTGGCACGGGATCAGCATGGGGAATGGGTTGAGGCTAAGGGCCGCCCCCACAAATCGGAAGGCCTTGGCGCGGCCGATTTGGTCGGCTATCTGGCTGTAAGTTCGGACCTGTCCGTGAGGAACGCGTGCCACGGCTTCCAGCACAGAGCGTTGCAATGGAGTGAGCCGGCTCAGGTCCAGGAACCGCCGGGGAGGGCTTACTGGGCTCCCCTCAAAATATGCCTGAATATCTCGACACAGGGCAACAACCTCGCTGGCGCTCGCTGAGGTGGCCGGACATGTGCTTTGTATGTGCCTCTTGAGGGCGCTTTTGCGGGCGTGTGGGAGAAAAATCCGTTTGACAAGGAGTGGGGCTTTTTGAAAGAGGATAGCCGCATATCCGAATGCCGTTGGGCAAATGTGGTAATATGTCATGGATTGACAGGTTGGATCATGATTCGCCTCCTCCCAACCAATGATCCTCGGGTTTTGGCAGGATATAGATCCCTTCTTCATTTTTTTTGTATCCAAGATCCTGAAGATCCTTTTCCAGTTCGATCCTAACAAGGTGATCCATTATTTCTTCGGCTTCCTCCCTGTTGAAATTGTATACATGGTCTTCCAGAAAAATATAATCCGGCTCCATCCCATGAGCAGGCTTGATGTAAAACGGATAGTCATAGGCATCTACGTCATTCGCTTCACAGCGTGCAATCGGTTTTTCGTCCATTTTTTGCCTCCAACGAGGAGATATTGGTCATGCGATTGAGAAAAAAGCGGGCCGGAGAATGTGTCTGATATTGAAGGAGAGAAGCTTGTAAGCTGGTCCTTGACACGAATTTCGTCGCAGTCAAGGACCAGATGCCAGTAGTCGGGATTACACTAGGTTTCTTCGACAGTAATTGCTCCGGTCTCACAAACCTCAATGCAACTTTCACACCCTAAACACTCTTCTGCGTTTACAGGCTCGCATTTTTCGTCCTCGAGTTCCAAAACCTCAGACGGACAGACTTCGACGCATTCTCCGCAGCCGTTACACTTGTCTTTATCCACAGTAGGTGTGAACATGTGATAACGCCTCCTTTCTCATATTTTTTCAATGAGTTCTGCACACAGAATGATGTATCCACTCTGTTTGGCACGCTTTTGAGATATGTCCTGTTACACTAATTATTCAAAACCGTCAAGCTTTCTTGGTGATTTTTTGTGAAGAAACAAAGCGGAGTTTCTTGCTCCTTTCAACTATCGCGGCCTGTGTTCGACAAGGCCAACCAAGGTATTCTTGGCACTTTGCTTTGCTTTGCCGCCGCCGTGCATGCCCAACCTTTGATCCAGCAGGCTGCAAGTTGCCTGATGCAGCGCCAGGTGCCAGCGAAAAGAGGCGATATTGTGAAGGGGCTTTGTTGTTGATTTTTCCCACTGATCAACCATCGACTCTATTTGACGGCCTGCCTTTTGGATCCGTTCTTGCAGTTGCCCGCTCCAGGGTGTGTTGAGCGCCGCACCAAAGAGATCATCGAGACGGTCTTGCCATGGGGGCCGCTCTGTTTGGGCTTGTGCATAAGGGATCCGAAGCCCAAACAGTTCGATCTTTTTTTCTGCGGTATCCAACAGGTAAGCATGCGCTGAAGGGGAGTCTGTAAAAAGCAGACTTGATTCGGCAGGATCTTTCCGGAAAATGTGGCTCCAGGCGGCCATACGCTTTTCCGTCAGGTAGTCGCCCGGATCTTCTTCTGCCTTTGCAAACGGGTCGCCGGGGATCCGATGTTCGGGCTCTTCGGTCTTGTCCGTACGAAGGAAGGTTTCCAGGGCTTGCTGCTGAAGTTTGAACCTGTTCAAGTGCCCCCGCATCTCCCATAAATGCCGGTCAAACTCTTGTGACAGGTGGAGAAACAATTGAACTGAGAGGTCCCTGTTTTCATCTCTGGCCCGGAGCTTGGGATCTGTCCCCTTGATTTGAGAAACGATCTTTGGTGTCAGTGGATCTGCCGGCGCGATTTGATCTCCTGCCACTTTAAGGTAGGCCAGATCGGCATCCTGATTCAAAAAAGCCCACGTCCTGCGGTTTTGCAATTCAGCCGCAAGGGCCGTTTTGTCGATGACGTCATCAAAAGGGGCGCGAATGTCCAGGAAGCCTTGGGCAATCCACGGCTTAAGGCCGCCTACGGGTGTGGAGCCGACCGGTCGGTAAAGTACAATGCGGTTGAAACAAAAGGAGACGGCCTCCACCAGTTCGGGGGCTATGAAGGTAAAAGGAAAATATGTGGCAGACAATATTGGCTTCATGCTAAAATTTATAATAATGCACGGTCGCTCCAACGACAATCAAATTTTTAACCGTCGTTGGAGCTCCCTCGAATCCGGTTGTTTCATAAGGCTGACGGCTTCGTAAAAAGTCCAACTTCTGCGTTGCGCTGCATCCTTCGTCACTGAGGCGTACCATACGTACGCCTCATTCCTCAGGATTGCGCCTGGCGGCTTGAAAAGAGGTGCGCGCCTTGAATTTGGAGCTTTTTACTTTGCCGTCTAATTTGGACTTTCAAATAACTAAATCATAACCCTTTGATATGATTGACAAGTTATTTTCGGTTACAGTGCCGCAGGCGGCATAACATAGCTTTTTACGAAGCCGTCAAGGTTAAACGGACTAATGCACGATATCTTCTGCCGGCATCTTGCATCCGGCATCAGGATTCAATCTTCTTGTCCTTAACCTCCATTCCCATTTCCTTTAGGCGTTCTCTGATCCGGTCGGCATACTCCCAGTCTTTCCTGCGCCTTGCTTCTTCTCGCCGGCGGATCAGATCTTGGACATGCGTATCTAATGCGGGTTGTTTGAAATCAAAAATATTTAATACCTCGTTGACCCGTTTGAAGGCATTCCTGATACGCCCGGCTCCTGCTTGATCAAGTTCCTTGTTGGTGATCAAGCGATTGATCTTTCTGACTATCTCGAAGATGGCCGACATGGCGGAAGCTATATTCAAGTCGTCATCCATGGCATCGGCAAACCCTGTCTTTATGTCGTAGAGTAGTTGGTCCAACTCGGCATGCGGTCGGCCGTCTTCAACGCTGTTCAGGAGCCGTATGCATTCATCGAGCCTGCTGATGGCGCCGGCCGCGTGATCGAGTGCCTCAAAGCTGAAGTTTAAGGGCTTGCGGTAATGGTGGGAAAGAAGCCAGTATCGAATCGTGCGGCCGCTGTAGCCCCGATCCAGGAGATCTCTGATGTGAGGGATGCCCGCTCCTCCATCTGCCTTCCTTCCTCCGGAGAGCACAAGTTCGCTGTGTATCCAATAGCGTGCCAGGGGTTTGCCGGTGAGGGCACTGCTGATGGCTATCTCATTTTCATGATGGGGAAACATAAGATCGCGGCTACTCGTATAAATGTCAAAGGTTTCGCCAAGATATTTCATGGCCATTGCGGTCGACTCGATGTGCCAACTCGGCCGAACCGTACCCCATTCCGTCTTGGTATAGATTCCTCGCCTGAGTTCAGACAGCTTTGCCCGCTTAAGGAGAGTGAAATCTCTCGGGTTATCCTTTTCGTACTCATCCAGATCGACTGTGGAGCCGAGCCTGATCTTGTCAATATCGATGCCGGAAAGCTTGCCGTAGTCCGGGAATCTGGATATATCAAAATAGACGGATTGAAGCTTTTCATAGGCAAACCCCTTTTCAAGGAGCTTGGCCGTGAGTGCCACCATATCATCAACATGTTCACTCGCTCTGGGATACTGCGTGTTCTGATTGACACCCAGCACCTTCATATCCTCCAGGAATGCCTGGACATACTGATCCGTAAAGGGCCTGAGGTCCATGCCCGCCTTCTCAGATCCCTGGATGGTCTTGTCATCCATGTCGGTAATATTCACCACATGTGTAACTGCATATCCCTTATGTTCAAGGTAGCGGCAGACGAGGTCGGCCACGACAAAACGCCGGCACTCTCCAATGTGCGTGCGATCATGAACAGCCGGGCCGCAGGAATAAACGGAGACAGCCCCCGGGCGCATTGGCGCAAAGGGTTCCTTGGTGCGACTGAGGGTATTGTAAAACCTGAGGCTGGTTTCTTCGCGCACGGCAAAGAGCGGAGTGCTCAAATAACGCTCCCCGCCATCCGGCAAGATCACCACCACCACGCCCTCAGACATTGCCTTGACCTGTTCGCACGCCACAGCCATGGCTGCCCCGGAACTCATTCCTGCAAAGATTCCTTCCTCTGCGGCCAGCCGTCTGGCCATTTCAAAGGCTGCCTCATCATCCACGTTCACCTTCTTGTCAAGGCGCTCCTTCTGATATATTTCAGGCCGGTAAGATTCCTTCATGTTCTTGAGGCCCTGAATCTTGTGCCCCAGATAAGGTTCAACCCCCACAATCCGGATGTTCGGATTGTATTCCTTCAAGCGCCTTGAAGTGCCCATGATGGTCCCTGTGGTCCCCATGGTTGCCACAAGCATGGTGATCTTTTTCTGAGTCTGTTCCCAGATTTCAGCGCCGGTGTCATCGTAATGGGCACGCCAGTTGGCTTCGTTGTTGAACTGATCCGTCATAAAATAGGTTTCAGGATGTTCGCGGGCCATCAGATAGGCTTCTTCTATGGCGCCGTCTGTTCCAAGATGATCCGGTGTCAGTCGGATTTCGGCCCCCATGGCCTGAAGGATCTTGCGCCTCTCCATACTGGCCGACTCAGACATGGTCAAAAGAAGCCGGTACCCCTTGACCGCGCAAACCAGTGCCAGCCCGATCCCGGTGTTTCCGCTGGTGGCCTCCAGTACGATCTTGTCGTGTGTCAAGTCGCCCGAAGCCTCTCCGGCTTCGATCATGGCCTTGGCAATGCGATCTTTTATGGAACCACCAGGGTTGAAACATTCAAGCTTGGCCAACAGTGTGACATTCGGGTTGGGGTTGAGTCGCTTGATTTCAACCAGTGGTGTTTGGCCTATGGTGTCCAGGATTGAGTACATTGTTTGTTATTAGTTAATCGTTATTCGTGAATAGTGGTCGGTTAATCGTTGTTCGCAACTCGTTTCGTATCATTTTTAGCCTTATGAAACAAAGTGAGCTCTAACGACGATCAAATTTTGAACAGGGTAACTGTCTGAGGCTCACTTAAGCCCGAGTTTTACACGGTTCAAAATTTATCGTCGTTGGAGCGGCCATGTTTTCAAAGACCTAAATTGTTGCCTCGTTTCACGATTACACGATTTCAGCTTGAATTTTCCCAGCTACACTCTTGATCTTTTCCAGATCACCTGCGACCAGCTCCCAACTGGCGACGGTTAGGCCGTCGCCGGACCACCTGGGAACGATGTGCACATGCAGATGCGGTACCATTTGGCCGGCAACCTTGCCGTTAAGCTGGAGCAGGTTGAGCCCTTCGGGATTCAGGGCCTTCTTGACCGCTGCTGCCAGCTTGTGTGTGGCGGACATAACCGCCAGGAAATCGGCTTCGGCAACGTCGTGGATGGTGGCTGCATGGGCCTTCGGGATAATTAAAAGATGTCCGTCATTGAGTGGGTTGATATCCAAGAACGCAAGCACAATGTCATCCTCATAAACCTTCACCGATGGAATCTCCCCGCTGACGATCTTACAAAAGATGCAATCCATGGCTGACCTCCTTACAGGAAAAGGCTTAGTGGCTCACCTGTGAACTGTTACGCCCCCCCTCTATCCACAAGAACACAAACCATATTATTAGGAAAGCAAAAAGGCCCAGTCAAGCAAAATCCCCCCCTGCCTTAGGCATTTGACAGGCGTAATCCCCGCAACCGAGGCTTTACCTACATGCCTTACCATCACTTGGGCCTGCACGGATCGAATATGCGGCTTTATCATGTCTGCTGGTGCGTCAAGTGAAATCTTCGTGATTGGGTACTTTGATATGGCAATGAATGTCCGGAAATAGACTCCTCTTGGCCGTTGACGGACGTGCAGCTTGTTCGCACCGTAATATTCTGAGGTAAGCTGACAGATGTTTCCTTCAGTAATTCTGCATAGTTAAGATCAACCGACCTTCTTGACTATGTTGGATAAGTCTGCTAGGACAGAGCTTGCCTCCGAGATGTGGCATGATTTGTGCGCCACAGTCTCAAAGGAAGCTGAAACTTTTCTATCTTGAATGGATTCTTAAATGAAATTATCAATTATCATGCCGGCCTATAATGAGCGCTATACCATAAGAGAATGTGTGAAAAGGGTCTTTGAAGCAAAGCTGCCGGACAACGTCTCTCGAGAACTGATAATTGTGGATGATCATTCTGATGACGGGACATGGAAGATCATTCAAAATTTAGCAGCATCGTATGAGAATGTAAAGATACTTAGGCAAGAAGTAAATCAAGGAAAGGGGATGGCCATAAAAAGGGCTGTCGGTGAAATATCCGGTGATATCGTGCTCATCCAAGACTCTGACCTCGAATACAACCCGAATGATTATTGTAAGCTTATAAAACCTATCTTAAATGGAGATGCTGACGTTGTATATGGTTCTCGTTTCAGTCACTCAGATGTAAGGCGCGTACTCTATTTCAGGCATTCTTTAGGCAATAGATTCTTGACCTTCTTATCGAATTGGTTCACTGATTTGAATTTAACCGATATAGAAACATGCTACAAAGTTTTCAAGGCATCCATACTGAAAGGTTTGCCCATCCGGTCAAGAAGATTCGGTTTTGAGCCGGAAATTACAGCAAAGGTTGCTAAGAGAAACCTGAGAATTTTCGAGGTCCCCATTTCTTATTTTGGGCGCACTTACCGTGAGGGAAAGAAAATTACCTGGAAAGACGGCCTGTCGGCAATATGGGTCATACTGAAATTTTGGCTAATTGACGATCTCTACAAAGAGGAAGATAAAAGATTACTTTTCACAATCTCTAATACGCATCATTTCAATAAATGGCTGGCTTCGTGTCTTAGGCCTTATTTGGGAGACAACGTGTTGGAAATCGGTGCAGGTATGGGCACGATGACGTTGGAATTTCTTCCAACAGATCACTATGCTTGCTCCGACATAGACCCGCTTCATATAACGACGCTGAAAAATATGTTTATGAACAGGCCTAATGTTGATGTGCTGAAATTAGACATCGAGAGCAGAAAAGAAATAAGAGGTTTAGGCAGAGCTTATGATACCATACTGTGCGTAAATGTGCTGGAACATTTGCACAACGATGATCAGGCATTAGAAAATATGTATGAATTACTCGGGAAGGGAGGCAAACTTATTTTGGTTGTCCCAAATTGCCCGTATCTATATAATTCGTTTGACAGGGGCATGGGACACATAAGGAGATACAAAGTAAAAGACATAGAGAACCTGTTGGGAAGGTGCGGTTTTAAAATAGAATATTTGAAGACGCTTAACAAAGTCGGCGCCTTGGGCTGGTTTATAAACGGAACCCTGCTTAAGAGGACGCATTTCAGTAAAGTCCAGCTAAAACTCTATGATTGCTTCGTATGGTTTTGGAAATTGATCGATCCATTTCTCCTCTGGCCGGGCCAATCCATCGTTGGTGTTGGAGAAAAGGTTGTTGACGAGAATTTGCCCGACTCGAGCGTGTCTTAGCAGCTATTTATTAGTATTTTCAATACCCCGCTGCTTGCGGCGGGGTGGCCGCTCAGTTCCCTCTCCCCTGGAGGGAGAGGGTTAGGGTGAGGGGTATAAAAAGAGTGTTTCCTTATGATACCCCGCCCGCTTGCGGCGGGGAGCTTCATTAGTGCCCGGGGCCGGCATTTCGGGTATCTCCGATTTGGGCGGCAGGCTGTTGAGGCCGCTCACTCCCGGGGCTTCGAAAAGTGAAGGTATCCGCACGGCTCAAGTGGCACTTTTCCCTCGTGATATACAAGCGATATACCATCTTCCCGGACGATGGCGCCTACTCTTGTAGCGGGGCTGCCTGAAAGCTTTGCGGTAAGAGATTCGATCTTTGCCTTGTCAGCAGGTGAGGCAGTAAACAGGAGTGCATAGTCCTCTCCGCCGTGAAGAGCCCAGTCCAGAGGGTTTTTCCCCATCTCTGCAGCCAGTCTCGACAAATCGCTCGACAAAGGAATGGATGCCGCCTCAAGCACTGCACCCACACCGCTTTGCTCGCAGACGTGGCCAAGGTCTTTGGAAATACCGTCTGATATGTCGATCATGGCATGCACCAGGCCGCCCTCTGCAAGTGCTCTTCCGAGCTTGAAAAGAGGCATCGGTTTTTGGTGGGCACGGACAAGGGCATCGTATTCGGAAGGTGCTCCAGCCTCTTTATTTTGTAGCAGAAACAGTCCCGCGGCGGCATTGCCCAGCGGGCCGGTCACCCACACGTCGTCCCCGGCCCTGGCGCCTGAGCGGTACACGACGTGTTCCGGCAAGCAGTCTCCCAGTAGCGTTATGGTGATAGCCGCAAAAGAGGGGCTTTCCACGGTGTCGCCTCCGGCCAGGACAACACCGGTTTTTCCCGCAAGGGCATTGAATCCTGCCATAAATGATTCCAAAAAACTTGCCTGCGAGTCAGGCCTCAACGCGATGGACAGAAATGCCGTTTGCTGGGCGCCGCCCATGGCGGCAATGTCGCTTATGTTAACGGCAAGCGCCTTCCAGCCAAGGGCTTCTGCGGAAATGGTCCGGCCGGTGAAGTGAATCCCTTCGATCAGGGTATCGGTAGTAACAAGAAGGACTCTATTGCTTGCTGTTTCCAGGACAGCGCAATCGTCGTCGATTCCCTTCTTTACGTAGGATGGAAGCTCATGAGGCGACTTCCCCTGTATGAGGCGAATGATGCCGGTTTCACCAAGGTCACTTAGGGTTTTGTTTTTTGATATCATTTTAGCCTTTTGAAAGAAACAGAATGAAACAGGCTGAAACGGCGGTTAGATTTTAATTTGTGTAACTCCCCAGATTGTCAGGTTCACGGTTCACGGTTGGCGTATCGCAAGAACCGGATAAACTCCGCATTCATCGCTCTCTAACCTTGAACCGTGAACCTTGGAACTTTGAACCTGAGTAGTTACAGCTGTTCTTTCTTTACGCTCACTTGGACGCGAGTTTTACACGAATTGAAATTTGATCGCCGTTGAAGCCGCCATCCTTTTAAAAGGCTAAATTCTTACAAATATTCAAAAGATGCCATTTCCGGATGGACGCTACTTAGCTGAAGCCCGCTCCATTCTTCTCAGCATCTCGTCCGGCCCCAAGAAACCAACCACCCTTAAGCTGTTGAGTTCTTCTTCCTTTGCACTGATGAAAACCACCGTTGGCAATCCCCGCACCCTGAATTTTTTCGCTAACTCAGTGCATCTGTCATCTGGCGAGGTGCAATCGACCTTTACCATAATGAACTCGCTTGACTTTTCCACGACCCGCTTGTTCGTGAATGTCTTGCGGTCCAATTCCTTGCATGCTCCGCACCAAGCAGCGTAGAAATCGATCATGATCGGCCTGTTTTTCTTTTTTGATTGTTCAATCGATTGATTGTCGGAGTGAACCCAGTGGATTGACGCGGCCTTGGGATGCAGGGCCTGTTCGACAAGGAACCAGCCCGCAAGGATCAGCAGACAGCCAACAATTGCACGAACTGTCTTAAATCCTCGACTGTAGCCCTCGCCGTGCTCCAGGAAACCCAGCAAGAGCCCACCGAAAATAGCCAGGACACCCAGATAGAAGCCTTGCTGGTCGGTGATCCGTTTTGCATGGGGAATCAGGAAATACAGGGCAACACCGATCAACAGAATACCGAACAGCTTTCGCACCCAGACCATCCACATGCCTGATTTCGGCAACCGTCTCAAAAGCCCTGAAAACGTTGCCAGGAAAAGATAAGGGAGCCCCAGGCCCAAACCCATGACAAAGAAGAGCAAGGCCCCTCTTGCCGCAATGCCCAGCTTGGCAACAACGCCCACCAGCCCTATGACAATCCCTGCCGCACACGGTGCGATAACCACCCCTACTGTTAATCCCATGATGAAAGATCCGATGGCGCCCTGCCGCGCCTTGCCGAATTTTGTCATCAAATACGAGGGCACTGTGATTTCAAAGGCGCCGAACATGCCGGCTGCCATGGACAGGATAATTATGACGATGAAGATGACAAACCATGGATGTTGAAACAAAAAGCCCCATTGCTTGCCGGCAACACCGGAGACCAAGCCCAGCATGGAAAAAATGAAGGCGATCCCAACGACATAAAATGAGGCAAGGACAAACATGTCCCTTTTTTTGCCCTCGCCTTGTCCCGCAAAGAAGCTAACAGTCATTGGGATAACAGGGTAAACGCATGGAGTTAGATTCAAGGCCAGCCCGAACAGGAAAAAGGCGAGCAGGGCATATGGAAGTCCTCTTTCAATCAACTCCTTGGCGTGCAACTCATCAGGGGTAAAAGATGTCCTTTCCTGGAATATGTCTTTATTAATCAGCTTGACCGGCTTTCCTGCCCTGACAACCTCCAAAGGTATTTCAAACCTGACGGATACGGGCATGAAACAACATTGACCGTTACACGCCTGATAAGCCAGGATGCCTGATATTTTTGCATCTCCAAGAGAAATATCTTCGGAAAGTTTGCCCCGGGCTAATATTACGATTCTGCCCTCGTAAACAGACAGCTTGTCGGCGGAAAATGAAAACGATTTTAGCACGGGCTCCGGATAGCGAACGGGGCTGAAGGCAATGTCATTTCTGTCATCAAACTTGACGACTGTCGGCATTAGAGACTTATCCCCAGGCTTGTGGCTGTTAATGTGAAAGCCTTTTCTTATTGCTGCAACAATGGCTGCCTGAAACGATTCGCCGGGATGGATGCGTTCATGACTTGCATAGATTTCCACTCGCACTACGTTCGAGTCTGTGTCTGGCTGTGCGGATGATAAAGACACGGATACAGATAGTAATAATCCGATAACTCCGCACAACGAAGTGAATTTAATTAGCGATTTCATTCGGGCCATTTTAGCCTTATGAAACAGAGTGAGCTCAAACGACGATCAAATTTTGAACCGGGGAACTGTCTGAGGGGCTTAGTGAGCCTTGAGAAAGAACGGGGAGTCAGGCGGATCATACTTGAATGTTGAACAAAGAGCAAACTTCCCCGGTGCGATTTAACAAGTAGATGCAGTTCTTTCTTTAGGCTCACTTGGGCCCGAGTTTTACACGGTTCAAAATTTGATCGTCGTTTGAGCGGCAGTGTTTTCAAAGACCTAACTTGTTACCATTTGCGCGATTGGACAGTAGATCCTTCAAGCTTTCTTCCAGGTTTCTTTGAGCCAAATACCCCGTATGAATTTTCACGATATTGTTCCGATTGTCTATAAAAATCGTCGTGGGCAAGACTTTTACGCCACCAACGGCACTGGTTATCTTGTCCTGATCATCCAAGGCTATTTCATAGGTTATCTTGTTTTGATCAACAAAATTTCTGACCGCAGATGCCGAGTCTTTTACGGCAATGCCTAAAAAAGCTACCCTCTTGTTTTGATAAGCCTTGTGCACTTTTTCGAAATGCGGCATTTCCTCTGTGCAGGGACGGCACCACGAAGCCCAGAAATTGAACACCACCAACCGATTCCGGCCGGCCAGATCCCTCAGTGTGAATTGCTTGCCCTCTATGGTTGTGATTGCCAGGTCAGGGACCCTGGCAGGGACACCCTTATGCCCCCTTGCAGAAAAAAGCTGTTTTATGGAGACAAACCTGTCAACCTGCAGAGGATCAAATACTCGATGAAGGGGCTGCGCCACTTGAGCAAATAAGACCGCCCCAATCAAAAATCCCCCGGCCACTACCATGTATCGTTTTGTGCCGCCTCCCAGGCGGACCAGCGTGGACAGCGGTCAGCCGGCAATAAGCATATAGCCGACTCCCTGAAGCACTCCACCCAGCAGACTGTGCAACCCTGGGGCGCCGCCCCAGCCCACATCGGCTCAGGTAGGGCAAGGTTCGTAACCCCAGATATTGACCAGGCCGAAGGCCCCGACACTGACCAGCACCCCGGCCAATTGATAGTAGCGGCCTGTCATGAAAATGTCGCCAAAAGCCCCTGGAATCGAATAATTGGAACGCCTTACCGCGACAGCCAGGGCCATCCCTATGAACAAGACCAGCAAGTTCCCTGCCATGCGTCTAACCTCCTACGACTTTCAGTCCCAGCCACATTCCTATGATGATCCCGCCTACTGCAACGAAACTGGCCACGTCCAATCCGGGAACCCCGGCGAGCAAATGTTTAATCACGCACCCGTTGGCCAGAAGCACGCCAAAGCCGATCAGCGCCCCACCGCCGATGTCATAGACAAGGTCCTCCCTCATGATCTTTTGTTCACGGAAGTTTTTCCAGGTGAGGCGCCGTGACAAGGCAGCATCAAGAAAAGAACCAAGAACGATCCCCAATATCAGAAACCTTAGGATGGGAGGAATCCCGGAGAAAAGGTAGTTGCTTTTTAGAATCGCCCTTTCACCCCACGAAAGGGTGTTGGCCAGAAACCCACCCACGGAGATGACCTCGGGTTTTGCGGTTGATGACCAAAAAGGAGAAACAAAATAGAAGAGGAGCCCAAGCAGTCCGACACCGAGACCTCCAAGGACCGGTTTGAACCACGGGCTGGACGACCATGACTTGACGGAACGGTCCTCATCCATAACGATTACCTCCTCTCAGTATATATTTGTCGTGGTTACTAAGCAAAGCTGTACAATATCTACAACATCTCTATGCACGGTCTGCGGGTCAGTGGACGCGTCAATCACGCGAAAGCGTTTTGGCTCGCCCCCGGCCAATGTCAGATAACCCTGGCGCACCTTTTCGTGAAACGCGGTCGCCTCCTTTTCAAAGCGATCTTCAGGCAGTTCTCCGGACCGGCTGTTGATGCGCTGCCATGCCCGCTCAAGGCCCACGTGAACCGGCAGGTCCAGTATCAGCGTGAGATCCGGTTTGAGGCCGCCAAGCACAATGTTATGAATTTGTTGAATAAGTTGCAGGTCAAAGCCCCTGGCATATCCCTGGTACACAGTGGTTGCATCAAAAAAGCGGTCTGATACGACTACCTTGTTGGCGGCAAGAGCGGGCTTGATCACTTCATGCATGTGTTGCGCCCGGTCCGCTTCGTACAACAGCAGCTCTGTCAATGGAAGCATGGTGGTGTGGCTGGAGTCCAAAAGGATGGAGCGAATCTTCTCCCCGATCCTGGTGGCCCCTGGTTCGCGGGTAGCGATGCACTCATAGCCCTTTGCCTGCAGCACGGGGATGAGAAGCTTTATCTGGGTGGTTTTTCCGGAACCCTCGATTCCTTCAAAGGAAATGAACATGAAACTTTTCGTTTAATCCTTTTCCGAATTTGAGTTGCCCACATTTCCTCTGAAAAAGAAGCGCTCGAAAACCCTGTGGTAAGATGTCCATGCGGCCTGCGGGTCCTCGGTTTTCATGAAAGCGCGCACGCCGGTTACCTTGGCATCCAGCTCGTCCAGGTAGTTTAAGATTATGGCCTCAAGGGTTTTGGGCGGCTCGGGGGAGCCAAAATCGCGTGTGCCATGATGGCTTACGATCATGTGCTTTAGGACAAGGGCAAGATCTTCCGGAAAGCCGTTGAGGCCGGCAATCTTTTTTTCGAGCATCTCAACTCCAATGACGATATGATTCAGCAGCCGGCCCGCATCCGAATAGTCGATATGGGTCTCATAGGAAAACTCGTAGACTTTGCCTATATCATGGAGGATACCGCCTGCAAGGAGCAGATCTTTGTCGATCCCCTTGTAATGTGCGGAAACGGCCTGTATGAGCATGGCAATGGAAAGGGTGTGCTCCAGCAAACCGCCCAGATAGGCATGATGCATCTTTTTTGCCGCAGGGGCGGTCTTAAATAGACCGACAAAGTCATTGTCCTCAAAAAAAGCAGCAAGAAGTTTAGACAGGTGCGGGTTTTCCACTGTCTTGCTGATCTTGATCAACCGGTCAAGCATCTGGTCAATATCGCGCTCTGTGGTTGGAAGAAAATCACGGGCATCTACCTCTGCCGGATCAGGCCGTTCAAGGTGCTGCAAGACAAGCTGTAGCGCATCTCTGTATTCAACGGCATTTGCCTTGACCCTGACATAGTCTCCGGCCGCAAATGCCTTGCCTATGGCCTGAACATTGTCCCATGCCACCGCCTTCACAGCACCGCTGCGGTCTTCAAGGCTCAGGGTGAGATAGGGGTCACCGTCCTTTTTATAAGCCATCTGCTTGTCGCGAGCGACAAAGACGTCATCTACTGTCTGGCCCGGCTCTATCATGTTCACAAAGATCTTTTTCAACTATCTTCTCCTGTCCCTCTAAGTGGGGATTATACTGTTACCCTATTTATCAAAAATCGGCGGTTGATTGTAGAGTTTTCCATCCGGAACGCAAACATGGCTTCGGCCCCGGAGACAGCTTCTTCATCCGGAGTCAAGATTACGTGCTTTTTGAGAAATTCAAAACATTCACGACGGATCTCCGGCCAGGCAACAGCAAGCCTTTTGACGAGCCTGCCGAGAATCTCGGAGTCAGCAGCCTCGACAAGTTGGTCAAGAGGGTCTTTTCGCTTCTTTTTCTTCTTTGCATTCATGGTTTGTTTGTGTCCTTGGTTGTAGAACAGCTGCCATCAGCCTACTGTCTCAACAAAATAGGCCTCGTCCCAAAGGTCCATATTCTCACCAAGCTTGTCCTTTACAACAGCTAATTCTTTCAAAATAGCGTTGGCCGAGGCTTGTTTAATATCGCTTACTATATCCTCAACTGAACGCTCCCCATCCGACTCCACGTGCAGATGTACGTGGTCAGGAGCCAGATAGAGCAGGTGCACAAATCCTCCGCCTGCCTCGCTACATCCCAGGAAGGTATCGTGGACATAGCCGATGAAGTCATTGGCAGGGGCAAATACGGGCATCCTTTTGGACACGTTCCACACAAAGTGGTATTTGAGTTGAAGGATGACGCTGTCAGGGTCGCGGCTCAGTTTCTGAAGGGCCAATGCCCTTTCGTACTTGATCTTGTCTGAATGGAACAATGCCCTGGAAGATTCACTTTTGAGAGCTTCTTCGGATGTCACACCATGATTGGGCACATCGTGTTCTGATTGGCCTACGAGTTTAAGCACTTACCGGAAAGCGTGACATTGGAAGTCCGCCTTTTGCTGTATGCACCTGTTCAGATCACACAAAACCGATTCCTGAAATTCCAGTTCATGGCAGATACCACAGTTGCTGTGAATACGCGACCACTTTAATTTAGCACATTCTATACATTTTTGGGGCAGTTCATTTGAATCGGACATTTTGGATCACTCTTTATTTTTTTGTCTGTTACATAAAATTTGCTTAATCCCGACGCTGACTAAATTCTTAATATTCAATGAATTACGAATCCTCAGATATCCATCCTTTCATCTCTGTCTATCCCGCATCTCCAATTGTCTATGTCCCTTCCCGTCATGCCGCTTTTTCCATCCAATCATGACAAAGAACTTCCGCCTGTTCCAAAACAGTCTGTGTCGCCTTCTCCTGCTTGTCGGGCGGATAGCCGTATTTGCGGAGAATGCGTTTAACGATCACGCGAATCTGAGCCCGCGCATTCTCCCGAACGGTCCAATCAATCACACGTAGGACCGTCAGGACTGATATCGGGTCCGAAGGCGGTTTGCCAGCCCATATCCAGAAACCAGGCAATGGGGGTTTGTTCCAATTGGGTTTCGTTCATGTTTGCCATGGTTTTCCTGTAGGGGCGG
>JABXJW010000267.1 GCA_013375395.1 Desulfobacterales bacterium | reverse complement strand
GCACTGAGTGATGAGCAAGCCGAGACTTTGATTGAAAAATCGAGTGAACTACTTGACCCAGATGCCTTTTCCCAGAATGAAAAAGATGAGTGGGACATAACGGAGCAGCTACGGGACTCAATCCAGAATTTAGGAAAATAAAAGAAGTCTTTTTTGAAGGAAGAAATCAAACTATGCCTAAAGAACCAGCTCTGAGAGCTACTCACCTGGACTGGGATAGAGAGCTTTGCAAGAAGGGTTGTAAAGAGTGGATTCCCTGGTACAAAGACAGGAAGGGCAAAACGGTTTATAGCTGTAGGCTTGGCCTAATACCAGAGAGGAACATTACTCAATGGTATTGCCGCCATCGTAAGCCAGAGAAAAGAGGGCTGGAACCTATGATAAAGCCATAATACAAGAGTGAGGATAAGCAGTGCCTGAAGTAACACCCATAAAAGACCTAAAAGGATATCTTGAGGCTCCCGAGGTCGAGAGGCTCATTGCCGCTGCCACCAACCGTCGGGACGCCCTGCTTGTCCGTATTCCATGGCGCAGTGGTATCCGGGTCTCTGAGCTCATTGGCATAAAGGTACCTGACATTGACTTCAAGGGCAGAGCTATCTTGATTAAAATCCAAAAGCAGCGAAAACGGGATGGCAAGACGATTGAAAGGCGAAGGTTGATTCCTATTGACCAGGGCACGTTGGACATGGTGAGGGAGTATTTAGAGTGGCGAAAGCAGTTTCCTTACAAAGGAGATTTACTCTTTCCTATCACTAGGCAGAGGGTTGACCAGATTTTTTGGCGATTGGGAAGGAGAGCCGGGATAAAGGAGATTGGCGATCCTACTATTTCCAAGCAC
This sequence comes from Desulfobacterales bacterium, assembly GCA_013375395.1. Lineage (GTDB taxonomy): Bacteria > Desulfobacterota > Desulfobacteria > Desulfobacterales. Next base: position 3,852 of record JABXJW010000267.1, on the reverse strand, counting down.
AGAAAACTCCACCCCCACCACTTGAGACATTGTCTCCATCCTGATACTAGAATACTAACACCTGAGGGTATTTATACTGCCAAGCAAATTTATGAGAACAGCACAGGTGAGCTATTGCATAAACCGCTAAATAGGGTGGTGTCGATAAGCGGGAAGTCGTTGCGCCCTTGTAGTTCAGTGGTCACAAGCAGGTCGAAGCATACTTCACAGCTCCTGACTATCGAAGCTGGTGGCTACGAGCTAACTTGCTCGCCAGAGCATAGGCTATTCACTGTAGATGCAGATGGTCTTAAAGAGGTCAAAGCCAAGGAAGTTACCATTGAGCAATATCTAGTGGGTGTTAGCTCGATTTCTTGGACAGTGACGGAGAAAATAGGAGTAGAGCGAAGCCGGCTTCTCGGCTACTTCGTGGGAGATGGCAATCTTCTAACACGAGGAATTATGTTTACCGAGAAGACAAAGGACATAGTTGATTTCTATGTTGAGTTGCTCAGGAAACTATACCCAGCCAGGCTGAAAATTAAGGGAAAGGGCTACATTGAGCCACACATTATCCATGATATTATCCATGGGGATAGCAATAGTTACAAGGTGACTTTCAACTCCACTGCAGTAGCCAGGTGGCTGAAATCAATGGGGCTAGATAAGCACTCCAGGGAGCGGAGGGTTCCCGCTATCTTATGGCGAGCGGAAGTAGAAGATATTTGTCAGTTCCTGGCTGGTTATTATGATGCCGAGGGTTCCGCCGGTCGGTATACCTCAGCTAGCAAATGCCTGCTTCAGGACGTTCAAATTCTTCTTTTAAGGTTAGGTATCCTATCGAGTTTAAGTGGAGGGGAGAGAACGGTTACTTTGCCCCGGGGTAACACAATAAAGCAGAAGCAATATGTCCTCTACATAAGCAACCAGAACAGATTTTTGTTCTATATCCCAACGTTAAAGAGGCTGAGTTGGCGTGCAACGGACGAGAGGAAGCTAAGGAAAATCCCAATGCAAGAGTTCGTTGTTTCTCTATACCGGGGGTATACCGGACAACTAACGCCTTTGGCTGAGCAAAAAGGTATTAAACATCTTGCCCGCTATAAAAAAATATGTGCTTTAGCTGAGACAGCGAGAAAAATTGTAGGGGTGAAGAAAGAGCTAGGTGGAGACACTAGGGTCTGGGAGAAGGTCCTCTCCAGCCCTCTTGTATTCCATAAGGTGCAGTCAATTACCCAAACAAGCGGCGTTGAGCAAGAGGTATATGACTTCGGGACATCATACGGAAATCTCATCACAAATGGCTTCCTATCACATAATTCTTTCGCCATCCATTGTATAAAGAGAGGCATGACCATAGAGAGACTACAAAAAATCTTGGGGCACTCAAGTCCCACAACTACTAGTGTTTACTTGCAATACTCATTGAAGGATCTCCATGAGTCCTATGACGAAGTTTGGAAAGAAGATGAAGCAACAGAGACCAAGGATTAGAAAGGCAAGGAAAGGGCCAACCCGGGAGAGGAAACCAAGGAATCCTCCTCAAATAACCGGGTTTTGGGGAAGAGGCGCCAGTTTATATAGGCCTGGTGTCTTTATTAAGAGTTTCTTTGAAGAGCACAGTGAGGCCTGTTGTGCTGATATCTACTATGCCTTAAGCGAGGAGATAGAGCGCCTAAACAAGGAACGGATTGAGATACGTGAGGCGCCGTTTAGACGGCCGAACTACTCAAGCTTTAGCCGCTACTTCCATTGGTTCCTCATACTGAAACTCATAGAGCGCACCGATAGGCGGGAGCCAGCCATTTACGGCTTCCTAGAGGAACGAGTGTTCTACAAATTGACTGATAAGGGCAAGGCTGAGGTCAGGGCTTGGGAGGACCCGGTGCGGACAGCACATCCAGAGTTTGGCTAAAGCTTTCAATGGAAGCTTGGCTGAACAATTTGGCTGATTGTTGGAAGCAGCTAGTCTTTTAAGATGATGTAGTTGGCCGTGTTCTAGAAGTAGGACTCACGCTCTGTCTTTCTAGTGATTTCGCCTAGGAATCTTGTGGATTGTTGATTCTACGCTTGATTACCCTTAACGATAGCCGTATTATTAGGGTAATGGTTTTAGACAATGAGGCATTATCAAGAATAGAACAACTATGTTTATCCTCTATTGAGGCCGGTATCAGGAAACTTTGCCAAGTCGGTGCTTGGCCCCGCCCACCCGCTGCTAGGAGATTACATATCGGCTACGACTTCTATTATGACGATATTCGAGACATCCCGGAAGCAGAAAATCTAGTTCAGCATCTAGCTTCCGACGACGCGATAAAGGCGATCTATTTCCGCGACCCCTCTGAACCAGAGCTACACATGCTTTACGAGTATTGGGTTAGACTACTCTTATTCGTTCTTCAGGAGACCGAAGGTGTGTCACCTCAAAAACAGACCTTTGAGAAGTGGTTCAGAAAGTTCATAGATGAACTGTACTCGGACGCGGCAGTATGGAGGACAGTCGACACAGTTACAGGTCTGACCTTACACGGGACAAAACTCAAATTTGATGGCATTACTAGTTTGACATCTATTCCTGGCTATAAGTTGGAGTCCATCATGGGGAGATATCGAAATTCCTTGCGAGACGATAAGTTCTTCTATCACGACTGGCACGCTGGTGGCCATGATAAGGCAACTATAGTAACCACTGTAACAGTTCCAAAGCGTGACTACGCTGGCATTCATTGGCCTCCTCCGCACTTGACTCAAGATATAGGTCGCTCTCTCGCAGTAATAGATGCCCTCAGACTCACAAAGCCTGGGGTACCGCGCCTCCATTATCACGCACAGTTCCACCTGAGTTATTTTCCACTGGCTGACCCTATTTCATTCTGCCACCGTGAAGGTGAGTTCGGCCTTTATGAAGAAGCAACGGTGATAGATAAGACTAACTTTCGTGAGATCAGGGAACTTTGGCAAGAGCTTTTGGCTACCAAATATGCGGGGCACCCTTTGGCCACCAGTAGACCAACACCTATGGATGTCGCTTTAGGCAGGTTTTCTAGGACATACGAACGACAGAACTGGCTTGACGATATGGTTGACCTTACTGTTGCGCTGGAATCACTGTTTGGCCCCAAAGACAATCAAGAGCTAAGCCATAGAATATCATTGCGAGCTGCGTGGCTACTCGGTCAGGATGGAGTAGGCAATGACCCCAGTTGGTCTAGCGCTGAGGTGTATGGACGGGTTCGTACGATGTACAAAGTTAGGTCTGCCCGCGTACATGGTGGCATTCCCAAACAAAGAGACATCCGGAAGTGGACCTCGATCCTTTCTGGGGTTCGGTATGATGAGTCCAAACACGGTGGTGCACTATACGGTGGTCTACTTGAGAAGGCAACGGAATCAGCACGTGAGATTGTCAGAAAAGCGATAAGAGCATGCGCACGGCTGGCCAAAATGGAGCCTACAGGGCCTCATTGGCCACTACCGGAAGACTTCGACAAGCTGGTATTCTCACCCGTAGAGCGAAAGAAATGGCAAGAAGCTGCCGTCATAAGAAAGAAATTGTAAAATGAGGAATTAGCTGGCCGACAATCTGACGGAAAGTGTGAAACCAAGAGGCGATATCTGCCGTGTCCTGTTAAATAAGCCACGGCTGAAGCAAACGGTCATCAAAAACGAAATATTCCACTGGGGGAAGCACTCCTACCTTTTGACCGAATTGGTCTTCCCATTCAGCTTTCATGATATTTCGCATTATGGTTGGCCCTGGCTCCCTTTTGGATGCATAAACCAAATAGTATACTGACAGTTTGTCTGCCAGCACCAGCAAGGCCCCCCTATATTTATAATAAGGCTCCAAGCCGCTCATGTATAAATCTA
>JABXJW010000266.1 GCA_013375395.1 Desulfobacterales bacterium | reverse complement strand
CTAAAGTGCCTAAAGTGTCTAAAGTGAGCTAAAGTTAATGTGCACGCCTTCGGCGTGGTCAGTCTTAAAAACAGGTTACGCTGAAAGCGCATTCCTTAACTTTAGGCACTTTCAACTTTAGTTCACTTTAGGCACTTGTTGGAGTTAGATTTGATTTTATTTTCCAAGCCTTAAACCAATCCTTTTTGGTTCCGGCTTGTCCGGGTTAGGCACTCAACTTGTCAAATGGAAGAACAGACTCAAGACAACACCGCTTATCTCGTACATCTGCCGGAGCTCTTTGACGGTCCGATGGATCTACTCGTGCATCTTGTGAAAAAAAACGAGGTGGACATCTACGACATCCCGATCGCCTTGATTGCCAAGCAATACCTGGAATACATCAAGTTGATGAAAGCATTCGATATAGATGTAGCCGGAGAATTTCTTGTCATGGCCTCCACCTTGACCTATATCAAGTCCCGAATGCTCCTTCCCCCGGAGCCGAGTGAAGAAGAGGAGGAAGAAGACCCCCGCATGGAGATTGTGCGTCCTTTGGCCGAATACTTACAGCTAAAACATGCTGCTGAAGATTTGGCAAACAAGGATCGGCTCGATTGGGATGTCTTTGTTCGCGGCTATCCTGATGGCGCCGAATCTTCGGACGAACAAGCCGGGGGTCTCGTGCAGGTCGGCCTGTTTGAACTCATTGACGCCTTTCAAGAAATAATCAAGCGGGTATCTCCGCAAGATCTTCTAAACATCACGGTGGATACCATCTCGGTTAAGGGCAGGATCTCCGAGATCGCAGATATCCTGGAACGGCGCGGCTCCGTAACCTTTGAAGAGTTTTTTGAAAAACAGGCCACCAAGGCGGATATCATTGTCACATTCCTGGCCATCCTTGAGATGGCAAAATCTCAAATAATACGGATTATGCAGCATGTTGAATCACGGATCATTAGGATTTTCAATGGATAATTTAAAGGCCGTTCTTGAAAGCTTGCTCTTTGCAACGGAGGCTCCTCTTACAGTAGACAAGATAAAGTCGATTCTGGAAACCGAGGACCGCAAGGCCGTACAAGACGCGCTGGCGAGCCTGGCCGAAGAGTACGAGTTCCAAAAGCGCGGCTTCTTGTTGAGCGAGGTCGCCGGTGGATACCAGATCCGAACCCGTCCCGAGTACGCGCACTGGGTCAGGCGCATGAGGGAGGCCAAGCCTGCCCGTTTAAGCCAGGCGGCCATGGAAACACTTGCCATTGTCGCATACAAACAACCTGTGCTTCGAACCGATATAGAGCACTTGCGAGGTGTCGACTCCGGGGGAATACTGCGGACCCTGCTTGAGCGAGGACTTGTTCGGGTATTGGGACGAAAGGATCTGCCGGGCAGACCCATGGTGTACGGCACCACCAAACGCTTCCTGGAATTTTTTGATCTAAAGGCTCTAAGCGATCTGCCAACCCTGAAGGAATTGCAGGATATCGGAAAAGAATGGCCGAACGACTCCACGTAATCCTGGCACGGGCCGGTGTCGCCTCTCGACGTGAAGCGGAAAGACTTATCCGGGATGGCCGCGTCATGGTCAACGGTGAGGTGATCCTCAGGCCGGGCGCTCAGGTCGTCTGGGGGCAAGATGCCATACATGTGGACAACCGCCCCATCCGCAAACTGGAGCCAAAGGTTGTTATCATGCTGAACAAGCCGAAACGGGTCGTAACCACCTGCCATGATCCCGCAGGCCGTCCCACCATCTCCGAACTTGTCAGGGAAGTTAAGGCGCGTCTCTTCTATGTGGGACGACTCGATTATCACAGCGAAGGGCTCCTCATTATGACAAACGACGGGGACCTGGCCCAGCGCCTTCAGCATCCAAGATACGGCATCCCGAAAACCTATCTGACCAAGGTCAAGGGCACGCCGGGCACGCGGGCCCTGGAACGTCTAAGATCCGGCATTATGTTGGATCGCAGGCGCACGGCGCCTGCCCGGGTCGAGAAAACAGGCACAACCGGCGCAAACACCTGGCTTGAGATTACCATAAAAGAAGGGAGAAACAGGCAGGTTCGGCGTATGTGCGAGGCTGTGGGCCATCCGGCGCTGAAATTGAAGCGCATTCAATATGGTCCCATCCGGCTGGGAAACCTGAAACCCGGAAGCTACCGCCACCTGACGCCAGGTGAAATAGAGAGCCTTCAAAAATGCATCGGCGAAGAAGCGCTGTCGAAAAGCAAAAAATCCAGTGCCCCGTCAAAGTCCAGGCTCAAAGCGGCAAAAAATCCCCCTAAATCCCCCTTTGATAAAGTGGGACTTTGAAGTGGCTTCCTTTGATAAAGTGGGACTTTAATGTGCCCCCCTTTGACAAAGGGGGGATAGGGGGGATTTTGGAAAAGTCGCAGATCCGCAGTAGGCTGGGAGTAATTCTACGTCTCGGAAATTCTACAACTTGTTGAAATCATAAGCTATTTAATGGTAATATATTTTTGCCATCCACATGGAATGATGGAATGTTGGAATAATGGAATAGTGGGAATAAAGGCAGAAAAAAGTCATTCTTAAATTGTTTCATTCCTTTGAACCCATCATAGCGCGCAGCTTCACTTCGTGCCCAGTATTCCAGTATAGCGCTATGCTTCACTTCGTGCCCAATTGTGAGCGAAGCGAACTAAGTTCCATTGTAAAACGTTATGTTAAGGCCGGCTTTAACGTTGCCGTGAAAAAATCTTGACTTTCACTCTCATAGTCCTTATTTAGCAATTATCCACAATACGAAAATACGTGGGCGGTTAACTCAGCGGTGAGAGTGCCATCCTCACACGGTGGAAGTCCCCGGTTCAAATCCGGGACCGCCTACCAGCAAAATGAAGCTCCCCGCCGCAATCGGGCTGGGTATCATAAGGAAACACCCTTTTCATACCCCCTCTCCCTCACCCTCTCCCTCCAGGGGAGAGGGAACTGACTTGAAACGTCCCTTGTGATCTCGTGTGGCCGTGTGCCTTTGAATAGGCGGAGAACACACTGATAAGGCCAACCCTTTGAAATCTTTGTGGTGCCGAAGGCGGGATTTGAACCCGCACGGGCGTAACCCACTGCCCCCTCAATGCAAGCAAATACCGCAACCCGCTGCCATCCGAGTCCAGCGGGTTAGGGCGTTCTGTATGTAGTCGCAGACATGTTTCTTGTATGCCATATGTTGTATATGTGAAGAATTCAATTTCCCTTGACAGGCAGGGTTAATGATATTATTGTGCTTATAAACATGTTTACTAACTTATAAGCATAAAGGAGGTCTCCATGTACTACAACAGCAACGCGGCCATAATGGTGACCGGCATCACTAGAGGCCAGCTACAGTACTGGGACAAAAAGGGAGTCGTCAAACCTTCCATGGGCGCTTCAGGCCGGGGTTCACAAAGGCTTTATAGCTTCAGGGACTTGGTACAATTGAAGGCCGCAAAGAGCTTAAGGGACCAGGGGCTCGGCCTTCAGCGGCTCCGCAAGGCCCTGGCCAATCTCAGGAAGCTGTTTCCGGACATTGAAAAGCCATTGGCCGAGATGACTTTTCTGACCGATGGAGACACCGTCTTTGTAATGGATCGAGATCCCAAAGTACTGGTTGATGTTCTCAGAAAGCAGTTTGTCTTTTCCGTGCCTTTTGGCCGGATAGTGGAAGAATTGAAAGGGAAGGTAAAAGTTCTTTCTCGCCCAAAGAAACAGGTCGTGAAAGTCCGGGGGACCGACTACGAGGTTGTACTTATTCCGGACATCGAGGACGGGGGCTATTCCGTCCGATGTCCGGCACTGCCGGCCAACAGCCAGGGGTATACTGAACAAGAGGCCATAGACAACATTATTGACGCTATCGAAGCCTGCTTGGATGCAGAAGAGGAAATCAGGCGAGAGCAAAGCATTAAGGCTGCCGGATAATGGGAGATGTCCGGGGCAAAGACGTTCTCCGTGTTGCCAAGAAGCTGGGCTATTCAGTCAGGCCGCCTAAAAAGAGAAAGCATTACGTGATACTCGACGGCCCGAGGATAGTTACTACCGTTCCGAAAGGCAGAATAAAAAAGGGCACACTGGATAGCATCATCAAAGATCTGGGAATCACCAAACAGGAGTTTAATAGGCTCTTGTAATATACATCGGCAACTTCACTGCTGGGCGGCTTATGTTTCTCCAATTTAGTGGTGCCGAAGGCGGGATTTGAACCCGCACGGGCGTAACCCACTGCCCCCTCAAGACAGCGTGTCTACCAAATTCCACCACTTCGGCACAAAAGGTCTATTCTTTTTCGGCAGGCTCAGGAACCGGTGCTTCCGCCGATGCCAGGGGGTCTTCTGATTTGACCGGACTTTCTGCCGGCGCTTGCTGTGTTTGCTCGGTTTTGGGTGCGACCACATCGGACATGATCGAACTGGTTGACCGATGGGACGACAGATATGCCAGACTCAGAGATGTCAGCATAAAGACGACGGCGGCGCCAGTGGTCAGTTTGCTCAAAAAGGACGAGGCGCCGGAGCTTCCGAACAGCGTACGGCTTGAGCCTCCTCCGAACGCCACTCCCATGTCCGCGCCTTTGCCTGTCTGCAAAAGCACGATCAATATAAGGGCAACACAAACTACGACATGAACAAGGATAATAAAAGTTGACATAACAATAACACTCTACTTCCTAACCCGGACAAGCCGGAACCAAACAAGGATTGGTTTAAGCCTTGGAAAATAAAATCAAATCTAACTCGAACAAG
>JABXJW010000265.1 GCA_013375395.1 Desulfobacterales bacterium | reverse complement strand
CCCTGATAGAGCGTCCAAGACGGCCAATATATAGCTATACTTTCAATAGGTTGTAGAAATTCCGAGACGTTTAATTACCCGACACCACAGACAGGGCACAATGTCGAGCAGAAAAAGTTCTCATTAGGGTTCGCGAAGAAATAAATTTACATTTTCAGGAGTCGAGGCGCCAGCATGGCAAGGCGCGAGGAGGGCGAATAGCAAGCTATTTAACCGACAAGCAACGCAGCCATGCGGGATGGATCGGCGCATTAAAATGTGAAGTTATTTTTGAGCGAGCCCTTAGCAGCTTGAGCGATCAGGCTTTGCCGCCATGAGTCTTTGACTCTGACAGGTCTGTTTGCTATTCTGGCAGGCGGATTGATATGAAACGTCTATTCAGTGCCTTGCAGTCTGTGTTGTCTTCCGTTTTGGTAGTTAGGTTGGCTCTGGCGGCCCCTATGATTGCCCTGGCTGAAGATGCAATGAACGATTCCGATTTTGAAAGGATGGGCAAACCGGGGCACGGTGACTGGCTGTTTCACTTCCACGAGCCCGGACAATCTTTCAAGGACTACGTGAGCAGCAATCCTGTCAGGGCTTCCGGCAGCCGTCAGGTGCTGGTATTTCAGCCTGTTGGTCCATTTTCTCCTGCGGAGCGGGATATCGTTGGCAAGGCAGCGCTGTTTGCAGGGATGTGGTTTGATCTTGCTGTCAGGATCGAGCCGGCCGCCGACCTTCCCAAAAACGGATGGCACCGATTCAGGCGTTTCCCCTGGCAAGACAGCCCTGTCAGGCAGTATCGGACGGGCTATTTTCTCCTTGAGCTATTGCCAAAGCGACTGCCGCAGGATGCGGTCTGCTATCTGGCCGTGACAATGGCAGACCTTTATCCTGATGAGAGATGGAATTTCGTGTTCGGACAGGCATCACTGTCCGACAGGATCGGGGTTTTTAGCATGGTGCGCTATTTCCCACGGTTCTGGGGAGGGGAAGAATCAGGGGAAAGCCGCACCATTGCCCTTCGCAGATGCTGCAAGGTGCTGGTCCACGAGGTCGGTCACATCTTTGGACTGACACATTGTATATACTACCGATGCGCCATGAACGGCAGCAATTCTCTTGAAGAATCCGATCGACGTCCTCTGCACCTGTGTCCCGTATGTCTGAAAAAACTACAGTGGAACCGTGGACTTGATGTCATCAGGCGGTACGAAAAACTCGGGCAATTTTATGCCCGGCACCTCTTGGAACAAGAGGCTTCATGGATCAACAAGAGGCTGGAAAAAGCACGACAGCACCCTGAAAAGATATTACGATGGTAACAGATTAGGTCTTTGAAAACACGGCAGCTCCAACGACGATCAAATTTTGAACCGTGTAAAACTCGGGCCTAAGTGAGCCTAAAGAAAGAACGGCATTCACTTGTTAAATGATACCGAGAAGGTTCGCTCCTTGTTGAGCATTTGGGTACGTGTTCCCTAACTCCCTGTTCTTTCTCAACGCTCACTAAGCCCCTCAGACAGTTACCCGGTTCAAAATTTGATCGTCGTTGGAGCTGCTTCGAACCCGTTTGTTTCATAAGGGTAAAATGATACTTACAATGAAAAAAGGACAAACCGGCAAATTGAAAAGCATCGTCCTGGTTTCAACACCTTGGCCACTTTATAGTCGGCCTTCTATCCAGATTAGCGCTCTTAAGGCATATTTGAAGGCGGAGTCTCCCGAATTGAAGGTAAAGGCGGTTCACTTTTATCTGAAGTTGGCGGAAAGCATCGGATACAAACTCTATCAGGCAATCTCTGAAAGGACATGGCTGGCGGAATCCGTATACGCGGCCCTGCTGTACCCTGAGCGCACAAAAGAGATTGAAAAGGTTTTTTACCATGAAGCAAGAGAAAAGGCTGAGCTTCGCAAGGCAGATTTCAGGACGGTGACGGACCAGGTCAAGGAAGTCTCAGACGGCTTTATTGATAGCATTGACTGGGGGCGTTTCGGGCTGGCCGGCTTTTCCATCTGTCTTTGTCAGCTCACCTCTTCTCTCTATTTTATCAAACGCATTAGACAAAGCTTTACCGGCCTGCCTATTGTAGTGGGAGGATCTATGTTTGCAGGCGAGGCATCGGCCGGGTTGCTGGAGGCGTTTTCCGAGGTGGATTTTGTTGTAAACGGGGAAGGGGAGCTCCCACTGAGCCGGCTGGTCGGTCATATGATGGATTCAGGCGGACATATACCCGCTATCCCAGGGCTTGTTATGAGGAAAGGAGGGCGGACCGGGTCCCCTGTTTCCTTCAATCAACTGCAGGACCTGGGCAGCCTGCCGCATCCGGACTATGATGACTACTTTGATTTGCTCAAAACATTTCATGCGGGAAAGACCTTCTTTCCCACACTCTCTGCTGAGATATCGCGAGGATGCTGGTGGAGGCGTCCAAGTGGGCAATGCGCCGGCAGGCCGACAGGCTGTGCTTTTTGCAATCTCAATTTGCAGTGGCACGGGTACAGGTCCAAGGGCGCCTCGCAGGTGGTCTCTGAGATCGATCACCTGACCACAAAATACAAGACGCTTTCTGTGGCCTTTATGGATAATCTGCTTCCGGTGCGGCAGTCCGGGGAGATTTTTTTGCAGCTTGCCAAGTCCGGCAAAGACTTCCACCTGTTTGCAGAGATCAGGGCGTCCACCCCCGGCGGGGTCCTCAAGGCGATGCGCGCTGCCGGAATGCACGAGGTCCAGATAGGCATTGAGGCGTTAAGTACCAGGCTACTTGGCAAACTTAACAAAGGGACCACGACTATTGAGAATCTGGAAATAATGAAGCAATGCGAAGAACTGAACATCTCAAATATGTCAAATCTCATAGTCCATTTTCCCGGCAGCGATGCCGAGGATGTGGCCGAGACCATTCGCACCCTTGAATTTGCCCTGCCCTTTCGTCCGTTGAGGCTTGTCCACTTCTGGCTTGGCCTTGGAAGTGCCGTGTGGCAAAATCCGGCAGCCTTTGGACTGAAAGCGGTGTTCAACCATCCCAACTATGCCGCCTTGTTCCCGCCCGATGTTTGCCGGTCTATGCGTTTTATGATCCAGTCCTACAGGGCGGACAGGGGATATCAGAAAAGACTGTGGCAACCTGTAAAGAAGAAGGTGAAGGCCTGGAACAAGACATATGCCGAACTCCACTGCGGCCCTTCATCTTCACCCATCCTTAGCTTTCGCGACGGAGTTGATTTTTTGATTATTCGACAGAGGCGTCCCGGGGCCGAGCCCTTGACACACCGGCTGGTGGGAACCTCAAGGGCGATATACCTTTTCTGCCGGAGACATCGTTCGCTCAAGGCCATATTGGGCCGCTTTGACCGCTTGGGCGAGGACAGGGCGGCGCCTTTTTTGAAGATGATGGTGGACAACAGACTGATGTTCGAAGAAAACGGAAAATATCTGAGCCTGGCCGTGCCGGCCAGGCCCACAAACCAGTGAGGATAGACCATGAGCAAATACATGCAATTGAAGGTGAGTATCAACCCTTATTACCAGAAGGGTTTTGCGAGGGCTTACCCCGGAATCTCCCGTCGCTTCAGCTATCTGGATGAAGCGTGGGTGGAGGGGAATCCCTCGTTGTTTGAAATCATAGGAAGACTCGACAAACTCCTCTATAAGCTGGAAGGCGACCCCCCCTTCAGAGAGCTTCTGCTTAAGTACAGATCAGCGCTCCACAAGCTCTACGAGGATACTGAAAAAGAGATCGGAGACTGGCGCCTGGCCAATGCTGATAAGCTCTTGTACAAGATGGAAGACATTTTTGACGAGATAGAGGACGAGCTTGGAAAGATATAGATTCAGAATTTTGTATCAAGCCGTCAATAGTGATCGCTGATAGGTGGTTCAGCTTGAAGATTTCATACACTTGAACTCTTCATCTGCTTCGCGGAGTCCCTTCTCTGCCCGCTTTTGTTCCGTGACATCCACGATGTTACCCAATATGGCAGGATTCCCATTATACTCTATGCCGGTATTTCTCCCCACGATCCATACGGTTTCACCGTCCTTTGTCAGACCCCTGGCCTCGTATTCCGATGGTGCGCCTTCTCCCCTTAGCATCCTTGCCCTTAGTTCTCTGTTCAACGCCCTGTCTTCGGCGTGGACCAGCTTCCAGCTTTCAATACCCATCAACTCTTCTTTCGGGAATCCAAAAATCTCGGCGAATCTGTTGTTGGCAAATACGATTTTCTCGCACTGGTCGATATAGATGCCCGTCAGCGAGTTTTCAACCAGTGTACTGTACTTTTTTTCGCTCTCCAGCAGCGCTTCCTCGGCCTGCTTGCGCCTTGTGATGTCAATTATCATGCCCAGAGCACCGATGAATTGGCCGTTATCATCAAACATCGGGGATGTGGATATCATTGCCCATAGGTCTGAGCCGTCCTTGCGGCGAAGCCGGAAATCACGTTGCCCCGTAATCTCATGTTTACGCCTTTCAAAGTTTTGAAGTGCTTCCACAGGGGCAAAGTCGCATATGAAATCGAAGAGGAAACGACCGGACATCTCCTCAACGGTGTATCCAAGCATCTTTGCCATCTGCTGGTTCACATAATCCGTCTTTCCTGCCGCATCGATCATCCAGATGCCCTCCTGCGCCGTTTCAACGATTCTGCGGTAGCGCTCCTCGCTTTCGCGCAGCGCCCCATCGGCCCGCTTTCGCTCTTCTATTTCCAGCTTGAGCTCCTCGTTCGCCTTAGCCAGTTCCGCTGTG
>JABXJW010000264.1 GCA_013375395.1 Desulfobacterales bacterium | reverse complement strand
AATTGCTCATTTCTGAATTGGAAACCGACATCAGTGCCCAGAGTTCTGAAATTCATTTATGGATGGGCACTAGCTTGAAGGAAGAAAGGTTGGAGGCCTTTGAGGTAGGCATTAAGGCCGCATATTGTGACAAAAAATGATGAATCCCCCCCGGTGTCTCGATGCCACACCGGGGCTCATCAGGTGCGAGATGAAAGGTACGCAAAGAATTGCTTACATGATACTTTTATCCTATGTGGCACAACAGTTGAAAAATGTCAAGATGTCAAGAGACAAAATAATAATTTAGAGCAGCTAGAACAATAGGAGCATAAGGGCGGGCTGGTGGAGGACAAGAAGAAAAGCCCCGAAGAGCAATCGTCGCCAATCTTCCGTTACGCAGGGTGTGAAGGGCGTTGATTCGGGGCCTTTAGTCTGAAGGCAGAGCCATTGCTGACTCTGCGTCCGCTCTTTGACAATTGAATTAGGTCAACTTGGGTCAACTTGGCCAGTTTGCAAACTTTGCAAATTTGTATCATAAATATGGTAAACGAGCAAAGCCAACTGTAGATGAGGATTCCGTAATACTTACATATTGACCGGCACAACCTCTTGTTGACCCCCCTCTCTACCAACCGGCAATACACATGAAGGGGGTTGAAACGATGTTGAATGTTTAGCACTATGTTTTGCAATACAAGTTGTCCCCCGACCTCAACTTTTTGAGAATATCAGAGTTACGGTTAGCTGTTAGTTAGCTGGCCAAGATATCATACTCAAGTTCCGTGCCAAGCCAGGCCACTAGAACAATATTATTGACCTTCCAAATAGTTAGCTCATATTACACCAAGAACCAGACCACAGATATTGTGTAACAAAATTCACATATTGAGAAAAAAAATGCCACTTGTGGGAATCGAAAAGCATATGCTAATTGGAGCAATCCAATGACAGGCATAGATCCAAGAGTTAAACAACTTATCATCCTCAGCATGAAAGGAAAGACAAATGAGAACAAAGAGAGTCTTTTTGGTTATCTTTCAGCTTGTTCTTGCTGGCACAGCACAGGCCGGAGAGTTCAAGGTTGTTAGGGTGTACGATGGCGACAGGTTCAAGGCACAGGGGCATGACATTGAAATCAAAGTCAGACTCATTGGGATAGACGCACCGGAGGTTTCTGAGAAAAAAGGGGCGCCGGGGCAGCCATACTCAGAGGAAGCCGGGAAGCATCTGAGGGGCCTCATCTATGGCAAGGTGGTTGATATCAAAGGCTATGGTCTGGATCGATACGACCGAATCCTCGGTGTAGTCTACCTCAACGGAAAAAATATCAACCTCGAAATGGTTAAGGCTGGACTTGCCGAGGTGTACCGAGGCAAAATGACAAAGGCCTTTGACCTTGCCCCGTACCTTCAGGCCGAGCAGATAGCAAGAACGACCCAGCGCGGAATATGGTCTGTGGGCACCATATACATTAGCCCAAAAGCCTGGAGAAAGAGAAGACGATAAGAGCTTGTGCACGAAAAAAGAAACCCCGCGACCAGGCAAACCGAAATTTTGTGAAGGCTTAGAGGCTGCTGGCCATCGGGGCTTTCCCCGCCTCAGTGCCGTGTCAGCAGGCTTTTAGGGCCCGTTTAAAAATTAGGCGCCTTTTTGCTTCCTTAGGCTTTTCTATGAAGAACATGCTCACAGAAGCAAAGGAAGGTTCCCTTTTCATGTGTGTTGGCTCTAAAAAATCTCTCCCGATCACGAGCACGGCAGGAAACTTACCTACATTGTTTTCTTAATATAATATAATACAGCCAAACTCGATCTGCAACAAGAAAACAGAACACGCTGTTTTTATTGGTGCCTGGGACGAGAATCGAACTCGTACGAGGACAAGCCTCAAGGGATTTTAAGTCCCTTGCGTCTACCTATTCCGCCACCCAGGCTGTAATTTGAGACTATTTGAGTGGCGACTCGTTGTCAAGTGGCCTTTGGTTAAGTGCTGCCGGAGATTTTTACATAATTGTACAAACTAACGTTGTCAAATGCCGTATCTTCTGATAACCGGATGAAATAATGAGCAAGTCTCCGTTACCGCAGGGCTTGATCCTTGCTTCAAAATCTCCTAGACGCCGCTATCTCCTTGAGCAGGCGGGACTGACGTTCAGCGTGATTCCAAGCACCGTTGATGAAAATTCAGTGCCTGTTGGCCCGATTGAAGATCATGTTCGTATGCTCGCAGAGACAAAGGCTATGGAAGTTGCCGAGCGCTATCCTGCCGCTTGCGTCATAGGGGCCGACACCCTCGTGCTCATAGGAGATTCGGTACTGGGCAAACCGGATACCGAGACCGAGGCCCGCCGGATGCTTGAAGAACTGAGCGGGAAAACACACCGCGTATTGACCGGCTATTGCATTTGTTGCACGGCCGGAGAACGTTTATTTTCCGAGACCGTAGAGACAAAGGTAACCTTCAAGACACTCAACGAGAGGGAAATCGACTGGTATCTTAGCACCGACGAACCTTTTGATAAGGCTGGGGCCTATGCAGTGCAAGGCTTGGGCAGCTTTTTGGTTAAGCGGATTGAGGGATCTTATACCAATGTTGTCGGGCTTCCGGTATGCGAAGTGAT
Source organism: Desulfobacterales bacterium (assembly GCA_013375395.1). Lineage (GTDB taxonomy): Bacteria > Desulfobacterota > Desulfobacteria > Desulfobacterales. The sequence continues at coordinate 2,137 of JABXJW010000264.1, read as the reverse complement.
GGAATACCTGCTCAGGGAAGGCATTGTGAAACGGTGAGGTCTGAAGGTATTGAAAGCAGACTAAAGCTCGTCAAAGAGCGAATCGAGGCAGCGGCCCTTGCCTGTGGCCGTGACCCTGAGGATGTCAAACTGGTAGCCGTAAGCAAAACGGTACCTGTGGATGACATCCGGGCTGCAATCAAAGTGGGTGTCAGAACCATTGGAGAAAATTATGTGCAGGAGGCTCAGGACAAGATTGAAGCCCTTCGATCAGAAAGAGTCTCATGGCATTTCATAGGCCACCTTCAATCCAAGAAGTCAAAATATGCGGTCAAGCTCTTTGACCTGATACACTCTGTAGACAGCCTTAAGGTGGCAAAGGAACTGGACAAACGAGCAGGCGCCATCGCCAAGGTTCAAAAGGTCTTGATTCAGGTGAATATTTCCGGCGAGACGACCAAGTTCGGCATCGACGCCGAGCAAGCAGTTGAGCTGATACGCCGGATTGCCCCCCTTGAAAACCTCACTATCTGCGGGCTTATGACCATGCCCCCATACTTCAATGCCCCTGATAAGGTAAGGCCCTATTTCAAGGCTCTCAAGGCATTACAGCATCTCATCCGCAATGAGGCCATTGCCAATGTGCATATGGAGGAGCTTTCCATGGGCATGAGCGGAGATTTTGAGACCGCCATTGAGGAAGGGGCAACCATAGTGCGGATCGGAACGGCCATCTTTGGAGAAAGGGCCTGATTGAGCGCATAAGAATCGGTTCGACCGTACGTGAAGAGCGAGCAAACAGTTCACCGTAAGATTCGCCAAATTCAAACTGCTTATTATTCTTTAGCATGGAAGGTGTCTTGATGATATAGTTGCAAAGAATTTCAACCCGCGCTTGCAGAAATGCTCTCCAGGCATCATTTGAGGTCTTGGAGATTCCAAAAACCACTCTATTAGTGTTCTGGTTGCCATATCTTGCGCCACATCAAGTTATCAAAGCTGTCATATTTACTGTGAACTATTGAAAAAACCTAACCTACAAACCCCAGAGAAACCAGTCAACGACCGGCCCAGGGTTAGGCACGCGCCACCTACCTCTTTAGTTCTTTTTTCATTTCCTTGTCAATCTGATGGATCTTAGGCATTACGCGCTCTATGAATTCCCGGGATGACTCTCCCACTTTTTGCAATACAAGTTGCTGTTTTTGCACATAAGTTTTCCCTGGCTGGGATTCGAAAAACCCTATCAATTTGCTCAGTTCGCTCTCACTGTACGCAGACGCAACGATGTCGATGTGCCCTGCCTTGATCTTTTCCCACTTCAACTCTTCCTGAAACACGTCGGCAACCCTCCCCACGTATTTCTTGAGGATATCCCGTTTTTTTGCGGACAGTTTGCTTCGTTCAAGAAGTTGATCCGTTAGTTGGCCAATCACGGATCTCAACTGTTCGAGCATTTGCTTGGTTTGCTCCTCTTGCTTCGTTACTGTGAGGAACTTCTCGGCCAATGCATCCCGTGAGGTCTCCTCAGCACGTGCAAGTGGGGTAAGAACGACAAACAGTCCAACAAAGACAAGCAAAACCGGTTTCATCTTTATCCTCCTTACTGTCTCGCAACCAACGCCCGGCATCACAGGCGCGACGTTACGAGCGTCCTTGTGAATGCGGATGTTCTGTGTCTTCATTGTGTTTTCTATAAAAATCAATGAATTCAGAAGGTGATAAAATTTCTATTCTCTGTCGAGAGGTATGAGGGAAATGGGCCGTATTTCCGGTTACTAAGCATCTAGCCTTTCCAGCAATTGCAACTTCAAGAAAGGGTTCATCATCCGGATATCACCTCCAATTGAGTGTCAACTATATACTCAATTGAGTGTCATTTCAAACAGAAAGGCTAAGCAGAACCGGCTGTATGTAATGCAAAGTTCAGATGTTGAGAGAATGTCCCCAATAGTCTCCCGAACCGCCACGTACGTGACCTGTATGCGTGCTTGTGTGGGAGGGGCGCTCAACGATGGGCGTCCCCCGATATATGATAATTTTAGCTAGTGCCCATCCATAAATGAATTTCAGAACTCTGGGTGTAATCGCCGACCAAAAACAGGACCAAAATCACCGTTTAAAAGCAGGCCACCGGAACCAAAGGGCAGACTTCAGG
>JABXJW010000263.1 GCA_013375395.1 Desulfobacterales bacterium | reverse complement strand
CGTACTTATGGTACGCCGCAGTGACGAAGGATGCAGCGCAACGCAGAAGTTGGACTTTTTACGAAGCCGTCAACCTTAAGGAGAAAAACAAATGAAGATCACCATAATTTTCCCCGGCAGAAGCATTGAGACCGCAAGGCCCACGGGTTCGGTCATGCCCTTGGCTCCAACGTTGCTGGCCGCCCTAACTCCGGAGAAACACGAAGTTTACCTGGTGGACATGTTTTTTGGCGATCAGGTTGACTATGAATCTGATGCTGATGTAGTGGCCGTCACCGTTCGCACCCCTCTGGCCGTGATCGCATACGAAATAGCCGATAATTTCCTCAAAAGAGGGAAAAAAGTGATTTTAGGGGGACCGCACATCTTCGCCTTTCCCGAAGAGGCCAAACAGCACGCAACCGCCGTGGCGATCGGCGAAGGCGAAGAACTGTGGCCGGTTATTCTCAAGGATGCGGAACAAGACAAGCTAAAGGACTTTTACGTGTGCGGCCCATACTGGACGGACAGGCTCAACGGCGATGTGCATCACCAAAAAGAAAGGCCGGCGCTAAAAAATCTTCCCATGATGAGGCGGGACCTGCTGCCGCGCGAGCGCTACTTCATGGATTCCATATTCACCACCCGCGGATGTCCCAACCACTGCCGGTTTTGCCCTGTCACCGACATCTTCGGAGCCAAGATACGTCACAGGCCCATCGATGAAGTGGTCGCCGAGGTAGCCACTCTTGGCAGACGATATTTCCAGGTAGACGACAGCGTGTTCGGCCACCCGCAGATTGTAGACCGATCCCAGGAGAACCAGTATTATGTCGATCTTTACAGTGAACTTGCCCAACTGCGCCCCAAACGCCTATGGACGGGCGCCGGGGGGTTGTCTGCGGTAAATTACAAAGACGGCAGGAAGATCCTGGACCTTGCCGCCGAAAGCGGACTGTGCAGCATTGCCGCAGGCCTGGAGTCCATATCCGCGAAAGGCCAGAAACAATCCGGAGGCTGGAGGAAGCTGCACTATTCATCTCCGGATACATTTGACATACAAAAAATGAAGTCAAATATCAGGACTATCCAGGGTCTCGGGATTGAAGTTAAGGGGTTTTTCATCATCGGCTGGGACGAAGATACCCAGGAAACTTACCGCAGGACCCTCGATTTTTGCGACGAATGCAACATTGTTCCCTTCATTTTTACCCTTACCCCAATGCCGGGCAGCCGGATCTATCAGGAGTATTTGGAGCAGGGGCGGATCATTGCCGATCGTCCCTGGGACCATTACGGCGGCGGCTATGTTGTTTACAGGCACCCCACTATGTCGGAAGAGGAGATGATCGAGCTCAACGCCGAAGTCATGATGGAAGCTTACAGCACGGGACGTATCGTGAAAAGGACTCTTCTGGCGGTAAGGCATCGTTTTTCCATCGATATTGCGACAAGTTCGTTCTTCACTCAACTGGGACTGAGAAAAGCTTATCGGCAATTGTATGAACAGAGCCCGGGACCGTCTCGGCAGTCGCATTAGCCCGGGCTGGAAAAGGCGTCGCTGCCTGCCTGCCAAGTAAACAGTTGCCTATTATGCGGATTAACGAACCGGCAATCTCCCCCTATATGTGCGTAATGGGCCATACCGCGATTCGCCAGGACGACCGCGATAAGGCTGCGGTTGGCACGAAGGTTGCTATAACCCAACCTAATGCAAACGTACTAATAGCATGAACCATTCCTATAAGCACTGCAGCGAAGAAAGACAATTGTATGTCGTCATCCGCCAATTACTCTGAAGGTTAGCCCGATACTGATAAAGTGATAAGGAGAACCTCAATGGTTGGTATTGTCATGCATGCTGAGCTCAGGAGGTCTTTTTATGTATAACATAGCATCTGAAGAGACTTATCAGGATGGCCAAATTATCTTTGATGAGGGCAGTTCCGGGACCTTGGTCTATGTGATCCTGTCAGGTACGGTGGAAGTTTCTAAGACGGTGGGGGGAAAGAAATTCGTCATCGAATTCCTTCAGCCGGGCGAGGTGTTTGGCGAACTCGGCTTCTTGGGGGGCATTGAGCGGACTGCCACTGTTCGGGCTATTGGCGAGGCTACACTTGGAGTTATTGATCGAGCATTTCTGGATGAGGAGTTCAACAAGCTGTCTTCAAACTTCAGGGCCATTCTCATAGCTGTGGTGGAAAGATTCAAAAAGATGATCGATCAGACGTGTGCGTTTTCATCTGGAAAAGAGACTCGCGCCCTGGAGAGTCTGTCTGTGAGGTATAAAGATAAAAAAGCCTTTATCGATGGCTACACCGGCAATCTGAGTAGCGGAGGTCTTTTCATCGGGACCGAAAAACCACTCAGAGAGGGGGAGCAATTTTTTCTCAAACTGCAATTGCCAGGTTTTCCACACATCATGCAAATCAAGTGTGAAGTAGTATGGGCGAGAGAAAAAGCGGGAAACACGCACGACTCTCCCACTGGAATGGGAATAAGGTTTCTTGAAATGACGAAAAAGGATAATCAAGTGATGAAACAATATCTCAAAGATATAGCGAAAGGAGAGGAAAGAGATTGATTTGACTTGCAAAGGGCTAAAGGCTAATGGATTTGCCTCTTGCCATGCGCCTTTCGCCTTATGCCGGTTTTTTGTCCCGGTTTATCCGCGTTAAGACTGATGGTCTCGTAAAAAGCTATGTTATGCCGCCTGCGGCACTGTAACCGAAAATAACTTGTCAATTATATCAAATGGTTATGATTTAGTTATTTGAAAGTCCAAATTAGACGGCAAAGTAATCCGCCGAAGGCGGACCAAATTCAAGGCGCGCACCTCTTTTCAAGCCGCCAGGCGCAATCCTGCGGAATGAGGCGTAGGCCATTGAATATTGTCGATTGATGATTGAGAAACTTGTGCTGTTAAAGGCGGAGGTCGCAAACTTCAGATTGACAACGCCGAAGGCGTTCACATTAACTTTAGGCATTTTAGGCACTTTAGCTCACTTTAGGCACTTTCCTTTTCTAATGACGAAGGATGCAGCGCAACGCAGAAGTTGGACTTTTTACGAAGCCGTCAATCTTGTTGATCACAAGGCCGGTCATGACCTTGGGATAGAAATAGGTCGATTTCCGGGGCATGATAAGGCCTGCATCTGATACCTCCTGAATCTGGCCAAGCCTGGTGGGATTCAGGATAAGGGCGATGTCACACTCTCCCACGTTGACCGCTTCAAAGGCCCTTTCATGTCGACTCGTATACAGGATGCGCTGCTCATCATCCAGTGCGGCGCCGCTAAAGCCCAAGATCTGTTGAAGCACAAGTTTGGTGGCAACGGTGACATCAAGCTTTCTGAGTGGGGCAGGGATTTCTCCCTCAAAAAGGCGATCCATAATCCCCTCTTTGACCCGAAGAATGTAAAAAGCACTGTGGCCTCCAACGACCGCCCCAATAGCCGCCACCTTGGCCCCTGCCCTGATTTTGGCCAGAAATGCGGCTTCAAACCCCTTGCGATCCAAACCTTCAAACCGAAGTGTCTCTACATCGAAAGAGGCGCGCGCCTTTGCTACAAAGCCGTCCATGGCCTCCCCGGGAACATCGCAAAGGAGGCGATGCACCGGACGGATAGTCAAGCCCGCCTCATTCATGCTGGACAGATACATCATGACAAAATTGCAAGGGTCGTCAGGGGCCAACGGACCATGCTTTGACATGATCCGGGCCCTGTAATTCAGGGCCGTTTCATAACGGTGATGCCCGTCGGCAATGTAAAGGGGCTTGCCTGCCAATCCTTTTCCAATCTTTGTGTGGATTTTTCGATCACTTACTCGCCAGAGTCGATGCCGATACCCCATTGGGTCATCAAACTCGAAATCCGGCGCAATCCCTTCAATTCCGGCGCGAAGCGTGCCGGCAATCTCCTCGCCGGGATCTGAGAACAACGAAAACACAGGGCTAAAATTCGCCTTACACGCCTCCATGAGCCTCAGACGGTCCGCTTTGGTGGTTGAGAACGTCTTCTCATGTGGACGGATACCCTCCTTTTCAAAATCCTCAAGTTCAACCAGCACAATAAGACCAAAACGGGTGTGAAGAACCCCCTCTACACTATAATCGATTTCGGTCACGTAGAACACAGGCTCTGTATCCTGTATGAGGATTCCTTGCTCAAGCCAACCGTGGAAGAACTCAGCCGCACGGGTGTAACGATTGTCATATTCGGTATCCTGCGGGCATTCTTTGCCCAGTATCAGACGAATCATATTTTGAGGGTGCCTCTCAAGGTACTCCTGTTGTTCCTTTTCTGAGATAATATCGTAGGGAGGAGTGATCACCTCCTTCAAGTCCGCAATCTTCTTCGGGTTGTAAAGAATCCCACGAAACGGGACGATTCTTGCCATAGCTGATCGCTCCTTAACGTGTTAGCCTTGCAAGTAGTTAGTGCTTGAACGAAAACCCCCTAAATCACAGTTTTCCTGCCTGCCTGTTCGGCAGACAGGTCATTGCGAGGAAGGCACGACCGACGCAATCTCCTGAAAACAAAGAGATTGCGTCGTCGTTCGTTCCTCACTGCTCGCAATGACAGCTCGCGGTTAAGGGTTTTCGGTCAGACACTAGTTAGTGCCCATCCATAAATGAATTTCAGAACTCTGGGCACTGATGTCGGTTTCCAATTCAGAAATGAGCAGTTTTTCGCAAGGTCAAGGAAATCAAGGGATTGCGCGGAGACGTACATTGGTACGTCGCACAAGCGATCCCGCAGATT